>DATFDU010000521.1:0-5391 GCA_035251915.1 Dongiaceae bacterium
CGATGCAGAAACGCCGCTGCGCTCGGCCATGCGCACGCCCAATTGCACGCAGGGTCCGCAATCCTCGCTCATCCCCGCCACCAGCTTGCCCGCGAACCAGGCCGCCGCCGGCGCATCGGCGCGATAGGAGGCCGCCGCCGAAAGGCGCGAGACCGCGAACCCTGCCGCCGGATCGATGCCGACCAGTTCCTGCATGTAGCCAGTATCGTAGCCGAACGCATCGCTGAACGCCTTCAGCTTGCGCTTCATGAACCACTTCAACATGACGCATCTTCCTGTCAATGACCGCAATACCGTGATCTATCCATAGGACGAGCCGGCAGCGGATCGCGTGACATGGAAAATTCGCTTGTTGAACCAGCTGCTTACTGGCGCAGCAGTACCAGGTCCCCGGCCCGGGCATAAAGCGGCAGGCGTTCGCCCGCCAGCGGCGGCTCCTCCGCCGGCACCCGCGCGATCAGCTCCTGCCCGGCGAGACGGCAGTGGACCCGGAAGTGGGTGCCCTGGAAGCTGAACTCCGTGACCTCCGCGTCGCCAAGCGCCTGCGCGCCCAGCTCCGCCGAGAACCGCAGCTGCTCCGGACGCAGCGCGACATGCACCTTTTCGCTCGGTTCGGCCGGCTGATCCGCCAGGAGCCGGCCGACGATGGTGTCCACCGCCGTCTGTCCGTTCGCCCGGCCGACGACCTGGCCTTCGATCAAGTTGTTTTCGCCCATGAAGCGCGCGGCGAACAGCGAAGCCGGCTTGAGGTACACCCGCGCCGGCGGTCCCATGTCCTCGATCCGGCCGTCTTTCATCACCACCACCCGGTCGGCGATCGACATCGCCTCCTCCTGGTCATGGGTCACATGGACGAACGTGGCGCCCAGCTGGCGCTGCAGCCGCACCAGCTCTTCCTGCATCTGCCGGCGCAGCGCGAGGTCGAGGGCGCCGAGCGGCTCGTCCAGCAGCAGGACCGCCGGGTCGACCGCGATGGCGCGCGCCAGAGCGACGCGTTGCCGCTGCCCGCCGGAGAGCTGATGGACACCGCGCCGGCCGAAGCCCTTGAGGCCGACCAGCTCGAGCATCTCCTCCGCCTTCTTGAGGCGCTGCGTCTTGCGCAGGCCCCGCATGGCGAGGCCGAAGGCGACGTTGGCCGCCACCGACATGTGCGGAAACAGCGCGTAGTCCTGGAACACGGTCGCGGTCGGGCGCCGCGCCGCCGGCAGATCGGTGACGTCCTCGCCATTGATAAAGACGCGGCCGGAGCTCGGCTCGACGAAACCGCCGAGGATGGAGAGCAACGTCGTCTTGCCGCTGCCCGAGGGACCCAGCAGCACGACGTACTCGCCGGCGGCGATCTCGAGATCGGTGTCGGCGAGCGCAATGGTCTCGCCATAGCATTTGGCGACGCTCTGGAAGCGGACGCGCGGCTCAGCCATGTGTCGCCGCCCTTCGTCCGCGCCACAGCAGCAGCTCGACCGCCAGCACGATGGCGATGGAAATGCCGAACACCAGCGTGCCGGCCGCGTTCAGCTCCGGGCTGAGGCCGGACCGCAACAGGCCCCAGATCACCACCGGCAACGTGACATCGAAGCGGCTGAGCAGGAAGGCGATCACGAATTCGTCCCACGACAGGGTGAAGGCGATGAAATAGGCGGCGAGCAAGGTCGGCCACAGCATCGGCGCGGTGATAAGGCCGACCACTTGCCATTCGTTGGCGCCGAGGTCGCGCGCGGCGCGTTCGATGTTGGCCTGATGCTCGCCGAGCTGCGAATAGACGATGGCGAAGCAGAGCGGCAGGTTGATGACGACATGCCCGATGCCGATCGCCAGCAGCGAGCGGTCGATGCCCATCAGGTTGAAGGTGATCTGCAGCCCCATGCCGATGATGAGATAGGAAACCGTGATCGGCGCCATCAGGAGCAGCTGTGCGCCCTGGGCGAAGCGCCAGTTGCGCCGTGCCAGGCTGAAGGCGGCGAGGAAGCCAAGAAACGTTGCCGCCAGAGACGAAAGCCCGCCCACCAGCACCGAGTTCCACAACGCCTCCATCAGGCGCCGGTTGTGCAGCATCTTGTCGAACCATTGCAGCGTCGGACCCTTGAAGGGCGGCACCGGCGCGATGCCGTCCTGGAACGCGAACAGGATCAGCGCGCCGACCGGCAGGAAAATGAACAGCAGCGCCAGTGCCACGTAGAGCAGCGAGACGCCATCAGCCAGATCGAAGCTCTTTGGCCGCGCTCTCATACCCGCTCCATCTTCAGGCGCCTGGCGCTGATGAGGAACGCCACGGTGATAACCAGCATCAGGATCATGCTGAGCGCCGAGGCCAGCGGGAAGTCGGCCTGCCGCCCGATCTGCAGCATGATCGCCTGAGGCAGCAGCAGCTCGCGGCTGCCACCCAGGATCTGCGGCGTGATGTAGTCGCCGATCGCCAGCACGAAGGTCAGGAACGCGCCGACCGAAACGCCCGGCAGGCTGAGCGGCAAGGTGACGTGCCAGAACACCTGCCAGTTGCTGGCACCGAGGTCGGCGGCCGCTTTGCGATAGCTGTCCCTGATCTGGATCAGGTTGGCGAAGATCGTGAGGGTCAGCAGCATCGCAAAGAAATGCACGAAGCCGAGCACGGTGGCGAAACGGCTGTTGCCGAGGCCGATCGGCTGGTCGATGATGCCGAGGCCGAGCAGGGTCTGGCTGATGACGCCGTTCTGCGACAGCACCAGCAGCCAGCTGTAGGAGCGGATGACATAGCTGGTCCAGAACGGCAGCACGATCAGCACCAGCAAGATGCGCCGCCACCGCGCCGGGACGCGGTAGGCCAGGATGTAGGCGAGCGGATAGGCGACCAGGATACTGAGAATCGTCGTCGCGATCGTGACTTCCAGCGAATTGAGCAGCGCCTTGACGAAGGTGCCGTCGGCGCGGGTGAAGAAGGCCGCGTAGTTGGCCAGCGTCCAGGTCAAGGTGATCTTGCCTGCGACCCGCTCCGCGAAGCTCATCGCCAGCATGGCGCCCAGCGGCAGCGCGAAGAACAGCGCCGTCCACACGATAGCCGGCCACAGCCCCCAATCGCGGAGGTCGATGCGGCTGAGCTGGAAGCGGGTCGTCCCCGTCATTGCCATTCTTCCGTCATGGCAAAGCTGGCTTTGCCATACACGAGTTTCGATGGGCCAAACCGAGCGGCGGCAGGCAAACTCGTGGATCCCAAGGCCAAGCCTTGGGATGACGGGTAAGGAGAGTCAAGCCTCGCTACGCCTGCAGGAATTGCGTCCAGACCTCCTGCATCGCGGCGTCGAGGTCCGCATCCGGGATGAAATAGGGGTGGGACGCCTTGATGAACTCCGGCTGCTCGTCCCAGCGCAGCACCTTCTTGATGTCGTCCGGCAGGCTGGCCTTGCTGTTCGCGGGCATCGCCCAATAGCAGCTGGCGGTCGCGAGGCGGGCCTGGCCGTCCGGGCTCACGATGTATTTCACGAACTCGGTCGCGAGCTTCTGCTTGGCGCTGGAGGCGAACACGGCGATGCTCTGCATCCACCGGATGCCGCCTTCGGCCGGCAGCACCCAGTCGAGCGCCGCATTCTCCTTCATCAGGTTGACGACGGAATATTCCCCGCCCGCGACGATGATGTCGGCCGCGCCGGTGATCAGCGCGTTCTGCACCGTCGGCACGTCGCCGACCACGCTCGCCAGCTTCTTCATCTCCAGCAGCTTGTCGCGGATCTGCGGCAGGTTGTCCTTGGTGATGGTGTCAGGCCGGATGCCCATGCCGAGCGCGACCATTTCCATGGTCGGGATATAGTAGTCGTAGATCGCGATGCGGCCGCTGTATTTCGGATCCCACATCACCGCGGCCTTGCGCGCCTCCGCCTCCGGCACCTTGTCGCGGTTGAAGGCGAGCGCGTTGTAGCCGAATTTTTCCGGCACCCCATAGACCTTGCCGTCCTTGTAGTGCAGCTGCTTCTCGTGCAGCTCGGGGAAGATGTCCGCCCAGGGCAGCTCAGCCTCCGGCAGCTCCGCCAGCAGGCCTTTCGCCACGACGTTCGGCACGTCGACCGAATCGACCACGAACACGTCCCAGTCGCCGGGCTGCGACTGCTCCAGCAGCGCGATGGCCTCGCCGGTGCCGGCAAACTCCTTGACGTTGATCTTGCAGTTGAAGGCCTGCTCGAACGGCTCCAGCAAGGCCGGATCGGTATGATCGCACCACACCAGGCAATTCAGCTCGTCGGCGGCCGCGGCGCGGCGCGATCCCAGTCCGAGCGATCCGACGACTGCGCTGGCGGCGCCCGCCAGCAACACGCTGCGCCGGTTGAATGCGTCGCGCACGGCGCGGCACGGCTTGCACTCTGAAGCCATCTCTCCCTCCATCCCTGTCGCCGGAACGGTCTTCATGCCGTCCCGCTTGACAAAAGATGAATGGACTTCAAAATTGTGTCAACTGCAGAAATAGGTCAGGAACGCCTGTCATGACGGGGCTGCGCGAGCGCCAGAAGGCGAAGCGCCACACGCACATCCTGAGCGCGGCCGGCGCGCTGTTCAAGCGTGACGGCTTCGCCATGACCAGCATCGAGGGCATCGCGGCGGAGGCGGAGGTCGCGGCCGGCACCGTCTACAACTATTTCCAGTCCAAGGGCGATCTGCTGCTGGCGCTGGTGGCGCTCGACGGCGACGAGGTGCGCGAGCGCGGCAAGCTGATGATCGCCGATCCGCCATCCGACCCGGTGGCCGCGGTGCGCAAGCTGCTGGAGTTCTACGTCGATCATTCCCTGGTCCATCTCAGCAAGGAGCTCTGGCGCAACGCGATGGCGACGGCGTTGACCCAGGCGAAGAGCCCGTTCGGCCGCGGCTATGCCGCGCTCGACCGCAAGCTCGCCGATCAGGTCGGCGATCTGATCGCCGTGCTCCAGGAGCGCGGCTCGGTCTCAGCTGCGATTTCGCCGCGGGTTGCCGGCGACGTGCTGTTCGAGATCGTGAATACCCTGTTCCAGGCCTTCGTGGCGCATGACGACATGCCGATGTCGCGGCTCAAGAGCGCGTTGCGCCAGCAGATCGCCTGCGTGTTTGCGGGGTTGGCGGCGCGGCACCCTAGTGCGCCGCGTGCCAGGCACTGAGGGAACGCCGCGGCGCGGCACGCCGGCGGACCGCTGCCCGTGCCCAGACCTTCTCATGGACGTAGTAGGCAACGGTGTTGACGGCGGGCTCGACCAGGGCCATCGCGCCGCCGACCAGGACGCTGCCGGTCAGCAGGTAGCCGATGGTGAAGGCCACGGTGAAATGGACTGCGGCAAAGCTCAATGTCTTCAGCATGCTAGCCTCCTTTGACCGGGTCCGCTGCGAGCGATTCTCAAGCGGCGGCGGGACTTGCCATGAACATGGCCTTCGCGGCTTTAATGAGCCAATGAATTGATTTGA
>DATFDU010000522.1:0-8347 GCA_035251915.1 Dongiaceae bacterium
AAGTCGACCAAGCCCGACGTGCCGAGCGGGACCGCGCGCGAGCTGGCGGAGCGTCTCGGCGCCGTCGCGCCCAGCAATCCCGGCGTGCCGCTCGACAAGATCATCGGTCCGAAGGAAACCCGCGGCGCCAACATCGGCGGCGGGCGCGTGCATTCGGTGCGCCTGCCGAGCTACGTGCTCGCGGTCGAGGCGATCTTCGGCAAGGCCGGCGAGCGCCTGACCCTGCGCCACGATGCCGGCACCAGCGCCGAGCCGTACGTCGGCGGCACCCTGCTCGCCGCCCGCCGGGTGCGCGAGATCAAGGGCCTGGTGCGCGGGCTTGATACGCTGCTGTTCGGCGACACGCAAAAGTGACGCCATCAAGAGGAGGATCGCTATGATCTGGACCGGCGGATGTCTCTGCGGCGCGGTGCGGTATCAGGCGGAGGCCGATCCGATGCGTGCCGTCATCTGTCATTGTACGATCTGCCGCCGTGTATCCGGCGCACCGATGATGTGCTTCGTGCATTTTCCCGCCGAGGCCTTCCGTTGGCTCGGCAGCCCGCCGAAGCGCTATCGCTCGTCGACCAATGCGGAACGCGGCTTCTGCCCGCAATGCGGCAGCACGCTCACCATGCACGAAGCCGTGCTCGGCGATCGGGTCCAGGTGGCGCTTGGCAGTCTCGACAATCCCGAGCGCGCCAGGCCCGACGATCACGTCTGGACCAGGCAGCAACTGCCCTGGCTGCACATCGCGGATGATCTGCCGCGCTTTCCGACCATGAGCTCAGCCGTGCCGTCGCGGGCGGTGGAGGAGCGGTCCTAGATCACGACCTTGCCATCCTCCTGATGCGGCAGATCGCCGGGGATGACGGCGACCACCAGCATGTCGACCTGCGGCGGTGAATCGCCGAGCGGCAGGATGATCGTCTCTTCCGAGAAATGCTGCTGATCGAACAGGCCGTTCTTGCGATAGCGGTAGGGTTCGCCGCTGTCGACCACGCGATCGTAGGTCTCCCGAATGAAGGCGACGTATTGCTCGCCCGGCAGCTCGTCGAGATAGCGGCCGGTGTAGTCGGTGCCCGACAGTGCGACCAGGATCGAGCCGTCCAGCCGGAAGCGGTAGCGCCGTGGCTCGCGCTCCACGTCCACCAGCGTCACGTAGCCGAGGATGTACGGGAACTCCACCGGGTCGATCTCCGCCTTGGTGGGAAACCGCCGGTCGCCGCGCTTCTCCGCCCAATAGGCGAACAGCCGGCGCAGCCGGTCGTCGTCGAACTCCAGGTCGGATGCCGCTCTCGTCAATGAGAGGGTCCTTTCGCGTACGCGCACGTCCGAGAGCGTAACATGCGGCCTGCCGTCGGTCGTCTGGCAATGAGGGCCGGGTGGCGCGGCGCGGTCGGCGGTGCGGCTAAAGTGCCACGACCAGGGAACAGATGAGGCCGTTCGGGTTGAAGTCCAGCTTGGCGCCGCCGCCGTCGCCCTGCAGGGCACGCTCGATCAGGAACGAGCCGAAGCCCTTGCGTTCCGGCGGCACCACCGGCGGGCCGCCGAGCTCGCGCCAGGTCAGGCGTACGCTCTGTGCGTCCTCTTCCCCCGTCACTTCCCAGGTGAGGCTGACGACGCCGTAGCCGTTGGACAGCGCGCCATACTTCACGGCGTTGGTCGCAAGCTCGTGCAGCGCCATGGTCAGCAGCGAGGCACGCTGCGCGTCGACCCAGACATCCTGCGGCCCCTTGGCGAGGAACCGCGCGCTGTGCTTGGCCTCGAACGGCCGCAGGGCGCGGTCCACCACCTCGTGCACCGCGGCCCGGTTCCAGCGCTCCAGCGTCAGCAGGTCCTGGGCATTGGCCAGCGCCATCAGGCGGGCGATGAAAGCGTCGCGCTCCTCCGCCGGCGCGGCCTTCAGCGTCTGCCGCGCGATCGCCTGCACGGTCGCCAGCAGATTCTTGATGCGGTGCTTGACCTCACCCACCAGCAACTGCTGGCGCTGTTCGGCCCGCTTGCGCTCGGTAATGTCGCGGGCGATCTTCGAAGCGCCGATGATGGTGCCGTCGGCACCCTTGATTGGCGATACGGTGAGGGAGATGTCGATCGCGCTACCGTCCTTGCGCAGGCGCACAGTGTCGTAATGCTCGATCCGCTCGCCGCGGCGGATGCGCGCGAGGATGCCGGGCTCCTCGTCAATGCGTTCGGGCGGGATCAGCATGGTCACCGGCTGGCCGATCGCTTCCGCGGCGGTGTAGCCGAACAGCCATTCTGCGCCGCTGTTCCAGCTGGTGATGATGCCATCCAGACTCTTGCCGATGATGGCGTCTTCGCTGGACTCGATGATGGCCGCGAGACGCCACAGATCCTTTTCCAGCCGCTGCTCGATATTGCGCCGGTCGGTGATGTCGACCAGCATGTTGACGGCGCCGATCAGCGCGCCGCGCTCGTCGTGCAGCGGGTTGGGCAACGGCATGAAGCGCACGCGGCTGCCGTCGGGCCGCTCGGCGATCGCCTCCATGCCGGTGATGGCCCGGTTCTCCTTGATGGCCAGCGCCATGGGGCACTCATCGTGCGGCATCGGCGTGCCGTCGACCCAATAGAGCCGCCAGGACCCGCACCACCGGCTGTCGCCCAAAGGCGGCCGGTGGCCCCACAGTTCGACCGCCGCCTCGTTGTAGTAGGCGATGCGGCCCTCGGCGTCCGTCACATAGACGGCGGCGGGCAGGGCTTCGACCACCTGATGGAAGTTGGGTTGCAGAGGTGACGGAATGGGCCTCGTCGCGGCAGCGGTCTCGGCCGGGTCGAGCGGCTGCTCCCTCTTGGTTTTCAACCCCTTGGTCCGGCCACTCATGCAAGGTCCCCGAATGCACGTCCAGACACAACACCCGCGACAGGCTCGGGTTCCCTATCCGGAAATCGAGTCAGGCGGACATTCCTGCAATTGGACGGAGCGCTTGAATCAGCCCGAGCGGACGACCGCGAGCGCCGCCTCTGCCGCAGCTTCGCCGCTGAGATGCGCGCCGTGGACATCGCCCATGTAGCAATCGTGCGCTGCTTCTCCGGCGAAGAACAGGCGGCCGTCGATCGGCCGTGCCAATTCGGTCCGCGCGGCAAAGCGGCCGGGCTTGGCGGCGGCATAGCAGCCGCCGATCCACGGATCATGGTCCCAGTCGGCGAAGACGAGACGGTCCGTCACGCAGCCTTTCACCTCGTTGCCGAAGATTGCCGCAAGCTGCGTCAGTGCGTAATCCGCGGTGGCGCGCGCGCCTTCAGCCGCCAGCGCTTTGGCATCGGGACCGTTGAGCATGGTGGTGACGACGTTGCGGCCGCCCTCGCGCACCACGAACTCGACCGATGGACCTGGGCCAAGGTCCGGCATCAGCATCACGGTGTCGAGGTCGCCGAACGGATTGCGCGTAAAGCCAAGCGCCACCTTGTTGCAGCTGCCGAGCGGCAGGTCGTCGATCGCCTGCTGCTTCCAGTCCGGCAGCGCCGGCGTGAACCGAAGGCGCTCGCTTGCCAGCACGCCGGTCGACACCGCGATGATCGCCGCGCGCGCCTCGAGGCTGCCGCGCGGGGTCTCCACGGTCACGCCCTGCTTGCCGCCCCATGAGATGCGGGTCGCCGGCGTCTCGCGCTCGACCGGGATTCCCTCGGCGTGACGCGCGATCAGGGCACCGAAGCCGTCCAGCACCGGCCAGTCGTCGCCCTCCCAGACGTAGCGCGCGAAATCCAATGCCGAGGATTGGGCGAGCGGCATGCCCTGCTTGGCGATGAAGTTGGCCTCGAAGAAGTCGTGCCACGTGCCGCGGAACGGAAACAGCTCGCTGACCGGGCAATCCAGATCGCCATCGCCGATCGCCGCGATCTTCTCGAAGCAATCCTCGACACAGGCGAAGCATTCCTCGTGCTCGGCGCCAGCGAGGATCGTGCCGTTACGCGCCACGCGAAAATCCTCCGCGCCTTGTTTCACGTGAAACAAGTACCGATCGACCAGCGGAGTCAAAGGGTTGAGCGAAGGCGAGTGCAGCCAGTGCGCACCCAGATCGATCGGCGCGCCGAGCGTGACGCTGTCGGTGACCACGCGCCCGCCGATCTGCGCCTTCGCCTCCAGCAGCCGGAACGATGCGCCGTTGCCCTGCAGGCGCCGCGCGGCGGCCAAGCCGGCCGCGCCCGCGCCGATGATGACGATATCCAACATTGATCTCTCCCAAGTGCGCAACGCGCGGCCCGATGGGCTGTGTCACGCGAGCTGTCGCCACATACGACCTTTATCTGTCTGCGCGGGAGATCAGGAGAGCGACCGGTACAAGGAAGCGGCCTTTCGCTGGGTGGACCGGCATCTTGGCCAGCCGCCGGCGCGGAATCAAGTCATCCCATCGCGCCGCTCTATTGATGGACCGCTTCCAGCCCTGGTGAGATCGGCAACGCCGAATGAGAGCACGATGATCCCCCCGCTGCCGCTCTGCCGCGATTTTCTGCGGCAGCGATGATGGCGGTCAACTCTTGTGGCAAGATCGACAAGCCGCCATGCTGATTGCGACAGGGAGATCAGGACATGGACCGCTACAAGGAAGCCGTGTTCGGCTGGGTGGATCGCCGCATGGGCGATCTGTCGGACTGGAACCAGATCATCTGGCATTATGGCGAGACGGCGCTGCGCGAATACAAGTCGTCGGCCTGGTATGTCGCACGCCTGAAGGACGAGGGGTTCGCGGTCGAAGCCGGGACCGGCGGCATGCCGACCGCGTTCCGCGCCACCTGGTCGAATGGCCCGGGTCCGCGCATCGCCGCTTATGCGGAATACGACGCGGTGCCGGGCAACTGCCAGGCGGCGGCGACCAGGAAGATGCCGCGCGCCGGCCTGTCGCCCCATGCCGGCGGGCATACCGATCCGCATTCGGCGCTCGGCATCTCGGCGCTCGGTGGCGCGTTGGCGACCAAGGCGGCGATGACCGAGCTGGGGCTCACGGGCACCATCGTGTTCTTCGGCGAGCCGGCGGAGAAGCTGCGGTTGTCCAAGCCGGTGCATGCGGCCAAGGGCCATTACGACGATCTCGACGCCGCGATCAGCTTCCATCCGACCTATATGCTGCCGCTGGTCAATACGGCGCGCTGGGATACCCATTGCGGTGCGGGCTATGCCTGCATCTACAGCTTCGAATGCGCCGAGCCGGAAAGCTGGCTGAGCGATCCCAACTCGCCGATCCCGGCAAGCCACGTGGCGGCCCGGGCGCCGGGCGCGACCGATGCGCTGTTCCACATGTTCGGCCTCACCAAGCAGACCCAGTCCAACATGCTGCCCTTCACCCAGGGCTGGTCGCTGAGCGAAGCGATCCTGACGGCGGGGCAGGCGACAGCCGACAACCTGCCGGCGCAGATCGCGGAGATCCAGTATCTGTGGCGTACCCCGACCATCGAGATGGCCGAGCGGGTCGCGAAGGTGCTCGACAACAACGCCGAGGCGGCAGCCAAAGTCGCGCATTGCACCTGGAAGAAGACCTGGGTCACCCGATCGCGGCCGGGCCTGCCCAACCATGCGCTGGCGGAGGCGACCTACCGCAACATCGTGGCGGCCGGCGCGCCCAAGTGGGGTGAGGACGCCGTGCGCTTGGCGCAGGAGATCCAGAAGGAGTTGGGACTGACGCCGATGGACAAGCCATACCTCGGCGCATGCGAGACCACCATCCCGCCGATGGAGGCCGAGATGAAGCTGCGAGCGGACCTGCCGCCGTCGCAGCTCAATTCCACCTCGGACGACTACACCGAATTCTGCTGGCATTGCCCGACGGTGCGGTTCTACATCGCGCGGCCGATGCTGAAGGCGCCGAAAGGCTTCAGCTATCCGGCCTGGGCGATGAATGCACTGGGGGGCCTCGGGCCCTGCATCGATCCCATGATTCGCACGGCGGCCAAGACCATCGGCGCCACCATCACGGATCTCCTGTCCAACGCCGAGCTGCTGAAGAGCGCGCAGGGCGAGTGGAAGCACCGCACCGGCGGCGGCATCGGCGGCAAGGACTGGATCGCGCCCCTGCTGCCCAAGGATTTCCGCGTGCCGCTCGATTTCCGCTGGCCGGAATACGTGACGACGGTGCGTGGTGAAGAATGGTGGATCCCGACCCGCGAGGAGGACCGGTCATGAGTAGCCAAAGCGATTACAGGCCCAACTTCGATCTCACCGGATCGGTCATGCTGATCACCGGCCCGGCGCGCGGGCTGGGGCGGGCCAGCACTTTGGCCTGCGCGGCGGCCGGCGCCGACATCGTGCTCGGGCTCAGGGAGCAGCGCAGCGATGGCGGCCTTGCCGCCGAGATCGAGAAAATGGGCCGCAAGGTGCTGCCCTTGCAGCTCGATGTTACCAGGATGGATCAGATCAAGGCAGGCGTTGCCCAGGCGCTCGACCGGTTCGGCCGCATCGACATCCTGCTCAACAATGTCGGGGTGGGGCCGGAGAATCCGGCGGAGAAGGTGACCGAGGCGGACTTCGATTTCACCCTCAATGCCAACCTCAAGGGCACCTTCTTCGTCACCCAGGCGGTCGGCAAGACCATGATCCAGCGGAAGAAGGGGCGGATCATCAACATGAGCTCGCAGGCCGGCAGCGTGGTGCTGCACGGCGAGGCGATCTATTGCATGGCCAAGGCGGCGATCAACCACCTGACCCGCTGCCTCGCCTCGGAGTGGGCGCCGCACGGGATCACGGTCAACAGCGTCGCCCCTACCTTCATCTATACGGACGGAACCGCGCCGGCCCTCTCCGATCCCGACTTCAAGCGCCGGACGCTGGCCAATATCCCGGTCGGCCGAGTCGGCGATCCGAAGGATGTCGCGGCGGCAGTGGTGTTCCTGGCCTCGCCGGCAGCTGCGCTGATCACCGGCACCAACCTGCTGGTGGACGGCGGCTGGTCGGTCGCCGACATGAGATCGGCGCTGTAGTCGCGAATCAGCTTGCCGAAACCCGCGCAAGAGTTTTCAATTCGCGCGATCTGGGAATCGGATTCGCACGAAGACACACCGGTCCAATGGGAGGGGTGAAGACATGGCTGCCAAGAAAGCATCAAAGAAGCGCGCCAAGAAGAAAGCCACGAAATCGAGGAAGGCTCGCGTCAAGGCAAGGTCGAAAGTGACGCGCAGGAAAGTCGCCCGCAGGACGGCGAAGAAATCGGCGCGCCGCAGAGCGGCGCCGAAGAAGAAGGCCGCCAAGAAGAAGACGGCCAGGAAAGCAGCGAAGAGGGCTGCCCCCAAGAAGAAGGCAGCCAAGAAGGCGGCCCCACGGCCAGCGAGGCCCAAACCGGTAGCGCGGCCAGTGATGGCTGCTCCGGCGGCAGCTCCAGCGCCGGCCGCTACCCCGGCGAGCTCGCCCGAGTCGACGCTGTTCGGTGGCAGCATCACCGGCGGCGGCAGCGGGAACGACAACCCGTAAGCGAAGCGCGGCCTCCTGAAGGGGGCCGCTCGTTAAGTGAGACCATGCGCGCAGCGCCTGCGAGATGCGGGCGCTGCTTCTGTGTTGTTGCCTAGACCAAGGCTGGCACTACGCGGCCTTCGCGGGCTTGCGCAGCTCGGCGCCGATGTTCCACAGGATGGCGGCCAGCACCAGGCCGCCGCCGATGAAGGTTTCCTGCGCCGGCACCTCCTGGAAGAAGATCCACACCCAGAGCGGCGACATCGGCACTTCGCTGGCGCTGAGCAGGGCGGCCTGGGCCGAGGGCAGGCGGCGTGCGCCCATGGTGTAGATGCCGAGGCCGCCGCCCTGCGTCACGATACCGAACAGGGCGAGCCAGCCGATCTCGGTCAGCGTCGCGGTGAAGGGGTCGGCCATCGGAAACGCGATGATCGCGGCCAGGATGCCGGAGAGGGCCGCCGCCTCCAGCATCGGCACCTCGCGATGGCGGCGCATGATGACGGTCATCAGCGCCATGGTGAAGGTCATGAACAAGGCGGCGAGGTCGCCCAGGATGTTGCCGCCGCCGAGGCCAGTCGACCCGAGGACGGTGATGATGACGCCGGCGCCCGCCACGAGGCTGCCGATCAGGGTGCGCCGCTCTGCCCTTTCGCGGAACCACAGCCAGGCCAGGATCGCGGTGATGAAGGGCAGCGTCGCATAGATCACCGTCACGTTGGCGACGGTGGTGTTCTGCAGTGCGTAGAGGAACGCGATCTTGCCGGTGGCGGAAATGAGGATCAGGGCGACGCCGGCGAGGCTAAAGGCGGCCTTGAAGTCGAAGCCGAAGCGCCGCCGCTCGATCATCGCCAGCATCGCGATGGAAAGTCCGCCGAACACCCCGCGCCAGAACACCACGATCCAGATGTCGAGCGGCACCATGCGCGCGAAGAACCCGGCCGTGCTCCAGGCCACCGCGGAGCTCAGCACCAG
>DATFDU010000523.1:0-3519 GCA_035251915.1 Dongiaceae bacterium
GTCGGACGAGATCTATTCCGAGATGCTCTATGACGGCAACGTGCACACCAGCCTGCTCAAGTATCCGGAGATCGCCGACCGGCTGATCGTGCTCGACGGCTGGTCCAAGACCTACGCGATGACCGGCTGGCGCATGGGCTACTCGGTCTGGCCGAAGGCGCTGATCGACCATGCCACGCGGCTGTGCATCAACGTGCATTCCTGCGTCAACGCGGCGGCGCAGTGGGCCGGCATCGCGGCCTTGAAGGGCCCGCGCGGCGAGATCGACAAGATGATGGTGGCGTTCGACGAGCGCCGGAAGTTCGTCGTGGCAGAGCTGAACAAGCTGCCCGGCGTCTCCTGCATCACGCCGCTCGGCGCGTTCTACGCCTTCCCGAACATCAAGGGCACCGGCCTCAAGTCGAAGCAGATGGAAGTCGGCCTGCTCGACGACGCGGGCGTCGCCTCGATCGCCGGTACCAGCTTCGGCGCCTATGGCGAAGGGTACCTCCGCATCTCCTACGCCAACAGCCTGGAGAACATCGCGGAAGCGATCCGCCGCATGGGCGGCTTTCTCGAGAAGCGCAAGAAGGCGGCGGAGTAGGGTTCAAGGGCCGGATCAGTTCCGGCCCTTTTCATTTGGCAAGGACGCTGCGGTCCCAATGGCGCAGCAGGAACAGCGCCAGGAAGGCGCCGAGCACCGGCACACCTGCCGTGAACAGGTGGTTGATCGGATCGCCCCAGGGATCGATCAGCTGCCGCCACGTCACCAGCACCGTCACCGCATGCAGGATGAGCGCCGCGCCGTAGACGATGGTGCGGAACAGGCCCGCGATCATGCACAGTGCGATGGCGATCTCCGCCGCGCCGAAGGCGTAGCCGAGCGCCTGTGACACCGTGACGCCATAGAAGTGGCCCCAGATGAAGACGTTCGCCTCGGGCATGACGAACTTCTCGATGCCCCATTGCAGCAGGAACAGTCCGAGCGTGATGCGCAGAGCCAACAGGGCGCGGAATAGTGCCTTGGAGAGAGCTTCGTCGGCCATCGGATCCTCCTAGTGACCGGTTGCGGCGCTCGGGCGAACCTTGCGCAGCCAGATCAGCGCCATGACGGCGATGGTGAGCATGGCAACCGCCGCCATCCCGGCCGAGACGATCATACCCGCGGTGAAGGCGACGCGCGCGGCATCCAATAGCGCGCTGCCGAGATCGGGCGGAAGCTGGTCCGCGGTCGCCAAGGCACCGCCGAGCGTGCTGCGCGCCGCGGCAGCCGCGTCTGGCGGCAGCCCGGCCGGCACCTGGTCCGCCATCATGCTGCGATAGATCGCGGCGCCGATGCTGCCGATGATGGCGATGCCCAGCGCGCCGCCCAGTTCCGTGCCGGTCTCCGAGATGGCCGACGCGGCCCCTGCCCGCTCCGGCGGCGCGGCGGTGACGATCATGTCGGTCGCCAGGATATAGGTCGGCGCCAGGCCGATCGACCAGACGACCGACGCGATCACCAGCAAGGGAAGGTCGCCGGGCGCCTCGACCAGCATCAGGAGCACGAAACCGAGCGCAGCCAGCACGCCGCCGCCCGCGATGGCGTAGGCGGGCCGCACATGCTTCGCGATCACCGAGGTCAGCATGGAGCCGGCAGTGAAGCCGAGCGACGAGGGAATGGTCCACAGGCCGGCGACCAGCGGCGACAGGCCCAGCACCAGCTGCAGATACTGCGCCGTCATCAGGAACGTGCCGAACATGACGAAGAAGCCGAACACGTTGGTCGCCAGCGAGGTCGCGAAGGCCGGGGATCGGAACAGGCGCAAATCGATCAGCGGAACATCGAGCAGTCCCTGCCGCCGCACGAACGCGACGCCGATGGCAAGGCCCGCGGCGATCGAGACTGCAGCGAGCCAATCCAGCCCCTGCTCGGCGACATGCTTGACGCCATAGATCACCGCGAGGACGGTCAGCAGCGACATGACGGCGCTGGTGAGGTCATAGCGGCTGATCTCGTCGCTGCGGAACTCGGGCAGCAGCAGCGGCCCCAGGATCAGCAGCAGCGCCATCGCCGGGACGCCGATCAGGAACACCGAGCCCCACCAGAAATGCTCCAGCAGCGCGCCGCCGATCAGCGGGCCGAGGATGCCGCCGATGGAGAAGCTGATGGTCCAGATCCCGATCGCGAAGGTGCGCTGGCCGGCGTCGTGGAACATGTTGCGGATCAAGGACAGGGTCGACGGCATCAGGGTTGCCCCGGAGATGCCGAGGATAGCCCGGGTCGCGATCAGCATCTCGGCGCTGGTCGAGAAGGCCGCCAGCACCGATGCCACGCCGAAAGCCGCGGCGCCGACGAGCAGCAGCCGGCGCCGGCCGATCCGGTCGCCGAGGGTGCCCATGGTGATCAGCGAGCCGGCGATCAGGAAACCGTAGATGTCGACAATCCACAGCAGCTGCGCGGCGCTGGGATTCAGATCGGCCGTCAGGTGCGGAACGGCGAGATAGAGGACCGTCAGGTCCATCGATACCAGGAGGCAGGGCAGCGTCAGCACTGCCAGCCCGATCCATTCCTTGCCACCCGCGCGAACGGTGGCGGCTTCGACACTCATTGCCAGCTCCAAAGGCGTTCCGCCGCAAACGCAGCGAGGTCCTACCACACCCGGCGGGACACGGGATATGCTCCCAGACAAGCCAGTTAGGGAGGCGCGCTGCCAGGAGATGGCAGCAGCAAGCCCACGCAGGCCGCGGGGAGACAGTTTCGGTTCCGGATTTATTCACGCGGGTTTGTCGAAATCAGGGCGGGTCGAACGTCATGGGGCCGGCGGTGCATGCCGCGCCGCGCCAATGGAGGGAGACGGTCGTGAAATACATGCTGCTGATCTACGGTGACGAAGACAAGATGCGCGCGATCCCGAAGGACGACACCAACAAGATGCTGCCGGCCTATTTCGCCTATACCGAGGCGCTGAAGAAGGCGGGCATCTGGATCGCCGGCGATCGCCTGCAGTTCACCAATACGGCGACCACCATCCGCATCCGCGACGGCAAGACCAACGTGGTGAACGGTCCGTACGCAGAAGCCAAGGAGCAACTGGCCGGCTACTACCTGATCGACGTGCCCGACATGGACAGCGCCTTGTCATGGGCCTCGCGCTGCCCTGGAGCCAGCGCCGGCACGGTCGAGGTGCGGCCGCTCTGGGTCATGCAGTAGGTCCGTGACGTTGCGCGACGACAGCGATGCGGCTGCGGACGCGGTCGCGCGCCGGAGCTACGGCAAGCTCGTCGCCTACCTCGCGCAGCGTACCCGCGACGTGGCGGCAGCGGAGGATGCGCTGTCCGACGCCTTCGCCGCCGCGCTCGCGGACTGGCCGGCGCATGGCATTCCGCGCCAGCCCGAGGCCTGGCTGCTGGCGGTGGCGCGCCGCAAGGCGGTGGATGCCGCGCGCCGGCGCCATACCAGCGACGCGGCAGCCGCCGAGATTCGCCTGATGGCCGACGAGATCGAAAGCAATCGCACGACCGCATCGGAGATTCCCGATGAGCGCCTGGCGCTGATGT
>DATFDU010000524.1:0-5642 GCA_035251915.1 Dongiaceae bacterium
AGCCCGACGCTCGCGACCTGCGGCATGCAATAGGTGCAGCCCGGGATGTTGCGCACGTCCATCGGATGGACACCCTTCACGCCGGCGATCTTCTCGACGCAGACCACGCCCTCGTGGCTGGCCTTGTGCGCCAGCCACGGCGGGCCGGCCAGATCGCCGATGGCGTAAACGCCCGGCTCGCCGGTGGCGCCATAACCGTCAACAACCACATGGGACTTCTCGACCTTCACCTTGGTGCCCTCGAGGCCAAGATTCTCCACGTTGCCGACGATGCCAATGGCGAGGATCACGCGGTCGACGGTGATATCCTGCGACTTGCCGCCGGCTTCGATCGTCGCGGTCACGTTGTCGGCGCCCTTCTTCAGCGCCTTTACGGTAGCGGAGGTCAGGATCTTCATGCCCTGCTTCTCGAACGCCTTTTTGGCGAAGGAGGAGATCTCGGCATCCTCGACCGGCAGCACGCGGTCCAGCACCTCGACCACGGTCACCTCGGCGCCGAGGGTGCGATAGAAGCTGGCGAACTCGATGCCGATCGCGCCGCTGCCGACCACCAGCAGCGCCTTGGGCATGGTCGGCGGCACCATCGCTTCCTTGTAGGTCCACACCAGCTTGCCGTCCGGCTCCAGGCCCGGCAAGGCCCGCGCCCGCGCACCGGTCGCGAGGATGATGTTCTTGGCGGTGAGGTCGGCAACCGTCTTGCCGTCCTTCTCGACCTTGAGCTTGCCGGGGCCATTGAGCCGACCATGGCCGTCGAACACCTCGACCTTGTTCTTCTTGAGCAGGTGCTTCACCCCGTTCGACAGCTGGTTGGCAACCTTGCGCGAGCGATCAACCACCTTCTTCAGATCGAAGGTGACGTTGCTGGCGCTGAAGCCATAAGCGTCGGCGTGCTTGAGCAGATGGCCGACCTCGGCCGAGCGCAGCAGCGCCTTGGTCGGGATACAGCCCCAATTGAGGCAAATGCCGCCCAGATGCTCGCGCTCCACGCAGGCGGTCTTCAGCCCAAGCTGCGCGGCGCGGATCGCGGTCACGTACCCGCCAGGCCCGCCGCCCACCACGATGATGTCGAAGCTGGTCTCTGCCATCAGTGAATCCTCGGTTCGCTAGTTCAGTCCCACGGCATAGCCGCATTTTCTTGACGATGTCCGCGCGCTGGCGTCGCTCACCCGCTCACGCCGGACTGGTTGGCGCATCTGGTGAAGATCGCCTGGGCGCTGGCTTGCGTCTCCTTCTGCCCGGCCATCGCGTCGAGATCGCCCGGCGCCACGTGACGGAATTTCTCGAACATGTCGTCCGTGAAGCACTTGCATGCCGTCTCCAGTTGCCCCTCCAAGGTCGCTTCATCGGCCTTCACGAACGGTCGCATGTTCTTCATGCACAGGCGCGACAGCTTCGCCTTCACCGTCTTTTCGTAGACCCGTCCGGCGAAGGTTCCCGGCTCGGCTGGATGGGTCATTACATAGTGATGGACGCCAAACGCGATGGCCGGGCTGACGACCAGAAGGAAGACCAGACCGGCCAGATACCATCGCAGCATCTAGTCACCATCACTCCGCAGCTCCCGCTCGAATTCGATCTCCGCGATCATCCCTGCTCTGCCTTCTTGCGCGCGCGCTGCTGGCAGTCGAGGAAATGCGGCCGCATCTTGCTGGCGGCCGGCTCCTGCTCCGGATTGGTGGCGAAGGCGATGATCTCCTCGGCGCCGAGAAAGCTCACCACCGCCTGGCTGGTGCAGGTGCAGTATTTGCTCATCACTTCCTGAGCCTCGGGATTGGCGGGGTCGAGCTTGGCGGCCTTCCACTCCGCTTCCATCGCCGCCTCGCAGCGCTGGGTGAAGTAGTCGAAGAACTGCTTCTCCAGCGGATCGGCCGCCGAAGCGGACGCCGCGCCGGTCAGCAGGAACACCAGGGCCAGCGCGACGCGCATCGGAGCTACACCAGCATCGCCAGCGGATTTTCGATCAGCTTCTTCAACGCAGCCATGAATTCGGCGCCGATCGCGCCGTCCACCACCCGGTGATCGACCGACAAGGTGCAGCTCATGACCGTCGCTACCGCCAAAGCGCCATTCTTGACGACCGCCCGCTGCTCGCCGGCGCCCACCGCCAGGATGCAGCCCTGCGGCGGGTTGATGATGGCGGCGAAGTCCTTGATGCCGAACATGCCGAGGTTGGAGAGCGAGAAGCTGCCGCCGGTATATTCCTCCGGCTTCAGCTTGCCGTCCTTGGCGCGGAGGGCGAGGCCTTTCATCTCGGCCGAGATGTCCGACAGCCGCTTGTCCTCGGCATGGCGGATGATCGGCGTGATGAGGCCGTTCGGGATCGCCACCGCGACCGAGATGTCCGCGGTCTTGTACAGCTTGACACCCTCGTCGCTCCACGAGGCGTTGGCCGCCGGCACCTGCTTGAGCGCAACGGCGCAGGCCTTGATGACGAAATCGTTGACCGAGAGCTTGAAGGCGCCCTTCCCCTCCTTCGGAGCGCCGGCGTTGATCTCTTCCCGTACCTTCAGCAGGCGGTCGATCTCGCAATCGATCGTGAGATAGAAGTGCGGGACGAACTGCTTCGATTCCTGCAGCCGGCGCGCGATGGTCTTGCGCATCATGCTGTGCGGATGAAGCTCGAACTCCGGCTCGCCAAACGCCTGGAATCCGGGAACGGACGGCGCGGTCGGCGGCGCCTTGGCGCCCGCCGGCGCGGCTTTCGCGGTGCCGCTCGCAGCCGCCTTCTCGATGTCCGATTTGACGACGCGGCCGTGCGGTCCGGAGCCGACGACGCGCGACAGGTCCAGTCCATGTTGCTGCGCCAGGCGCTTGGCGAGCGGGCTGGCGAAGATACGGTTGCCGGAGGCTGCAGCAGACGCCGGTGCAGGCGCGGCCGGCGCTGGAGCTGTCGCCGGTTTGGGCGCTTCGGCCTTGGCGGCGCCATCGCCCTTTGGAGCGGGTGCCGGAGCCTCGGCTGCCTTCGGCGCCGGTGCGGCATCTGCTTTCGGCGCCGGCGCAGCGGCGGCCTTGATGGCGCCGGCGTCCTCGCCTTCCTCCAGCAGCACGGCGATCACGTCGTTGACCTTCACGCCCTGCGCGCCGTCGGGCACCAGGATCTTGCCGATCTTGCCCTCTTCCACGGCTTCGACCTCCATGGTCGCCTTGTCGGTCTCGATCTCGGCGATCACGTCGCCGGCCTTCACCGTGTCGCCTTCCTTCTTCAGCCAGCGCGCGAGATTGCCCTCGGTCATGGTGGGCGAGAGGGCGGGCATCAGGATGTTGATCGGCATGGCCCGGCCTCCTTACTTGTAGGTGACGCGCTTGACGGCTTCGACGATGTTCTCGGCCTGCGGCAAGGCCAGCTTCTCGAGATTGGCGGCATAGGGCATCGGCACGTCCGCACCGTGGACACGCACCACCGGCGCGTCGAGCCAGTCGAACATCTGCTCCATCGCCACCGCCGCCAGCTCGGAGCCGATGCCGGCGAACGGCCAGCCCTCCTCCACGCTCACCAGGCGGTTGGTGCGCTTCACCGAGTTGACGATGGTCTCGGTGTCGAGCGGCCGGATGGTGCGCAGGTCGATGACCTCCGCCTCGATGCCCTGCTTCGCCAGCTCCTCCGCGGCGGTCAGCGCGACACCGACCATGCGCGAGAATGCCGTGATGGTGACGGCATCACCGGGTCGCACGATCTTGGCCTTGCCGATCGGCACGATCCAGTCGGGATCGGTCGGCACCTGGAAGCTTTGCCCGTACAGCACCTCGTTCTCGAGGAAGATGACCGGATTGGGATCGCGGATCGCAGACTTGAGCAGCCCCTTGGCGTCCGCCGCCGACCAGGGCGACACGACCTTCAAGCCTGGACAGTGCGCGTACCAGGTCGCGTAGCATTGCGAGTGCTGCGCCGCGACGCGCGCTGCGGCGCCGTTCGGGCCGCGGAACACGATCGGACAGCCGAGCTGTCCGCCCGCCATGTAGAGGGTCTTGGCGGCGGAGTTGATGATGTGGTCGATCGCCTGCATGGCGAAGTTGAAGGTCATGAACTCGACGATCGGCTTCAGCCCGGCCATCGCCGCGCCGACGCCCATGCCGGTGAAGCCGTATTCGGTGATCGGCGTGTCGATCACGCGCCTGGAGCCGAACTCCTGCAGCAGACCCTGACTCACCTTGTAGGCGCCCTGGTACTCGGCGACCTCTTCACCCATCAGGAAGACCTTGTCGTCGCGGCGCATCTCCTCGGCCATCGCGTCGCGCAGCGCTTCGCGCACGGTCAGGGCCTTGGTCTCGCCCTTGTAATCGGCTTCGGCCTGGACAGGAGCAGCCTTTGGCGCGGGTGCCGCTGCGGCGGGCGGCGCTTTCGCCTCGGCCGGAGCAGGCACTGGTGCGGGCGCCGGAGCTGCTTTCGGTGCGGCCTTCGGAGCCGCGCCGGCGGCCTCGCCTTCACCACGCACGATGGCGATCGGCGTGTTGACGGCGACGCCTTCAGTGCCGGCGGGCACCAGGATCTGGTCGAGCACACCCTCTTCGACCGCTTCGACTTCCATCGTCGCCTTGTCGGTCTCGATCTCGGCCAGGATGTCTCCCGGCTTCACCGCATCGCCGACCGACTTGCTCCACTTGGCGAGCTTGCCTTCCGTCATGGTGGGAGACAGAGCGGGCATCAGAACTTCAACGGCCATTGTCGCCTCCCTTGCTCACGCTTCGACCAGGACGTCAGTCCACAGCTCCGACGGATCGGGCTCCGGCGATTGCTGGGCGAATTCGGTGGCGGCGCCGACGATCTCCTTGATCTCGCGGTCGAAGTCCTTGAGCTTCGCCTCGTCGGCGACCTTGTTGCTGATGATGTACTCGCGCAGCCGGTCGATCGGATCATGCTCCTGGCGCATCTTCGAGACTTCTTCCTTGCTGCGGTATTTCGCCGGGTCGGACATCGAATGGCCGCGATAGCGATAGGTCATCATCTCCAGGATGTACGGGCCCTTGCCGTTGCGCGCGTGCGCGAGGGCCGCAGCGCCGGCCTTGCGCACCGCCATCACGTCCATGCCGTCGACCCGCTCGCCGGGAATGCCGTAGGCGGTGCCCCGCTTGTAGAGCTCGGTGCCGGCGGAGGACCGCTCGATGCTGGTGCCCATAGCGTATTTGTTGTTCTCGATCACGTAGACCACGGGCAGCTTCCACAGCGCCGCCATGTTGAAGCTCTCGTAGACCTGGCCCTGGTTGATCGCGCCGTCGCCGAGGTAGCACATGTTCACCTTGCCATCCTCGCGGTACTTGTGCGCGAAACCGAGGCCGGTGCCGAGCGGGACCTGGCCGCCGACGATGCCGTGGCCGCCGTAGAAGCCCTTCTCGCGGCTGAACATGTGCATCGAGCCGCCCTTGCCCTTGGAATAGCCGCCGCGCCGGCCGGTGAGCTCGGCCATCACGCCCTTGGCGTCCATGCCGGTGGCCAGCATGTGGCCGTGGTCGCGATACGAGGTGATGACGGTATCGCCCGGCTCGGCCGCGGCCTGCATGCCGACCACCACGGCCTCCTGGCCGATGTAGAGGTGGCAGAAGCCGCCGATCAGCCCCATGCCGTAGAGCTGTCCGGCTTTCTCTTCGAAGCGTCGGATCAGCAGCATGTCGCGATAGAAGGTGAGAATGTCCTGTGGCGTACTTTC
>DATFDU010000525.1:0-4663 GCA_035251915.1 Dongiaceae bacterium
CCGCCTTGTAGAGCCCCTTGGGGTCGCGCGCCTCGCACTGGGCCAAGTCGGCCTTCACATAAATCTCGTGGAACCGCTCGCCGATGATGGCGCGAGCCCGGTCGCGCTCCTGGGCATAGGGCGAGATAAGCGAGACCAGCACCACCATGCCGGCATCGGCCAGCAGCTTGGCGACCTCGGCCGAGCGGCGGATGTTCTCGGCGCGGTCCTCGGGCGAGAAGCCGAGGTCGGCGGTGACACCCTGGCGCAGCAGGTCGCCGTCCAGCACGAAGACCTGGCGGCCGCGCTGGAACAGCAGCCGCTCCAGGCCCATGGCGAGGGTCGACTTGCCGGAGCCGGAAAGGCCGGTCAGCCACAGCACCGCGCCGCGATGGCCGTTGACAGCCTCGCGCGCATCGCGGGTCACGAGGTGATCAGGGCCGACCAGTCGCTTGTCGACGTCGCTCGCCTCGGCGCTCAGCACCAGGGCGCCGCCGACGATCTCGCCCTGGCGCAGCAGCACGCCGCGGCCGGTGCGCTGCATGTCGGCGGCGAGGTCGAGCGCCATCAAAGCGCGGCTGCGCACGGTGATCTCGGCGATCGCGTTGCGGCCGATCTCGCTGGCCTGGGTCGGCTGCAGCTTCTCGACGTCGATCACGGCGGAGATCTGCTCGATCTCGACGTTGTAACGGGCAGTGGCGACCTTGAGCTTCAGCCGGTCGCCGACCTTGAGCGCCTGCGCATCCAGCCAGAAGATGCGCAGGCTGGCGCGGTGGCCGAGGATCGGGCGGCGGTCGGAATGCACGGCGACATGGCCGCGCTCGATGAACAGTTCGTCGTCGAGCGTGATGGCGACCGATTGCCCGGCGCTGGCGGTGAGGGGAGTCGGGGCGTTCCAGGTCTCGATGCTGGCGACCTTCGCCTGCTTGAAGCTGGGTGCGAACTCGAGCCGGTCTCCGACGCGCAAGGAGCCGCTCTCGATGCGGCCGGCCACCAGGCGCCGCTCGTCGAACTTGAACACGTCCTGGATCGGCAGGCGCAGCGGCTGGTCGGTCGCGACCGGCGCCGACGCGAAACCATCGAGCGCGGCGAGCACGGTCGGACCCTGATACCACGCCATCCTTTCCGATCTGGTCGCGATGTTGTCGCCGAGGCGCGCCGATACGGGCACGATGCTGGTGGGCGACAGCTTCAGCTGGCGCAGATAGTCGGTGATCTCCTGCGCGATCGCGTCGAAGCGCGCCTGGTCGAAGCCGATCAGGTCGACCTTGTTCACGGCGACCGCGATCTGCCGCAAGCCCAGCAGCTGCAGGATCAGCGCATGGCGACGTGTCTGCTCGCGCACGCCCTCGGCGGCATCGATCACCAGGATGGCGGCCTGCGCCTGGGCGACGCCGGAGATGGCGTTCTTCAGGAACTCCTTGTGGCCCGGCGCGTCGATGATGACGTAGCGGCGCTTGGCGGTGTGGAAGAAGATCTGCGTGGTATCGATGGTGATGCCCTGGTCGCGTTCGGCCTGCAGCGCGTCAAGCAGGAACGACCATTCGAACTGGCCGCCGCGCTTGTCCGACGCCGCCTTCAGCTCCGCGAACTTGCCTTCGGGCAGCGAATTGGTGTCGTGCAGCAGGCGGCCGATCAGGCTCGATTTGCCGTGGTCGACATGACCGACGATTGCGAAGGGAAAGCGTTCGGTCAGCGCGGCCAGCGCCGTAACGTCCGCCGGCTTGAGGGCGAGTGCGGTCCCGTCCATGGTCATGATCCTACATGTAGCCTTGCGCGCGCAGGCGCTCGAACGCGTCCTCGCGCTCGTGATCCATCGCGCGGCCGGCGCGCTCCGAGGTCCTGGTGGTCGACAGCTCGACGATGATCTCGCTGATGCTGGATGCATTGGACTCGATCGGCGAGGTGATGTCCTGGTCGCCGAGCGAGCGATAGCGCTTGCCGTTCTTCGCGTAATACAGATCGACGATCGGGATCTGCTCGCGGGCGATGTAGCGCCAGATGTCGAGCTCGGTCCAGCTCAGCAGCGGATGAATGCGCATGTGCGCGCCCTCCGGCAGGTCGCTCTTGAAGTGGTCCCAGAATTCCGGCGGCTGGTCCTTGAAGTTCCAGGCGCCGCTTTCGGCGCGCGGCGAGAACACGCGTTCCTTGGCGCGGGTCGCCTGCTCGTCGCGGCGGATGCCGGCGATGATGCCCTTGAACTTGAACTCTTCCAGCACGTTCTTGAGGCCGATGGTCTTGCGTGCGGCGGAGCGCGCGGCCGGCGGCAGGCTGGGGTCGATCTCCTCGACCGGCGGGCAGTCGCGCACGATGAGGTTGAGGTTCCATTTCTTGGCGAAGCTCTCGCGAAACGCGTACATCTCCGGGAACTTCTTGCCGGTATCGACATGCACGACCGGGAAGGGGACGTGGCCGAGGAACGCCTTGCGCGCCAGCCACAGCATGACGTTGGAATCCTTGCCCAGCGACCACAGCATGGCGATCGGCTTCAGGCGGCTGAAGGCCTCGCGCAAGATGTAGATGCTCTGGTTCTCGAGCGCGTCGAGGTCGCTCATATGCCTTCTCCGTCGGTGAACCCGTAGTGAATGCCGCACTCTGTCTTCTCGCTGCCGGACCAGCGGCCGGCGCGGCTGTCCTCGCCCTCCAGGATGCGCCGCGTGCAGGGCGCGCAGCCGATCGAGGCGAAGCCTTCGTCGAACAAGGGATGCCGCGGCAGCTTGAAATCCTTGAACGCCTGATCGATCTGCGCCTCGCTCCAGCCCGCCAGCGGATTGATCTTGATCTTGCCGTCGGAAACTTCGGCGATCGGCAGCGCCGCGCGCTCCTTGGTCTGGAAGCGCTTGCGGCCGGTGAACCAGGCGTCGAACTCCTTCAGCGCGGTGTCGAGCGGCAGGACCTTGCGCAAGTGGCAGCAGCGGTCGGGATTCTTGGACCAGAGATCGCCGGCAGGATCCTCGCGCGCGAGATCTGCGGCGGCGGGCTCGAGCGAGCGCGCGTCGGTGAAGCCGAAGCGGTCGATCAGGATGTCGCGATAGGTGAGGGTCTCGAGGAAGTGCTTGCCGGTCTCGAGGAACAGCACCGGGGTCGCCTTATCGACCTGCGCCACCAGGTGCAGCAGCACCGCGGCATCCGCGCCGAACGACGAGACCAGGGCGATCCGGCCCCTGAACGCGAGCTCGATTGCCTCGGCCAGGATCCGCTCGGTCGAGGCATCGGCCCAGCGGCGGTTCAGCCACTCCGCCCGGGCCGTGAGCGCAAGATTTCCGAGCGCGAACGCGGCCCGATCGGCCGACGCGGAATGGGTGCTCGCAAGGGGCTGCACGGACATGGCTGTACTACTGTGACCGGAACGCACTCTCCATCGGATAGATCATACTCCCAGCATCCAGTGTCAATATTATTTCGCAGTGTGAAATGTAGGTATCTCTATAATTCTCCTGGATTCTGCGTGAATAAATCTTACAGCGTAGTGAATGTGTTAGCCATATCACCACAGCCGCAGTGTGAAATGGCAATCATGGTTGGCTGAGGGACATCAGATAGGCGATCAGGTCGGCCCGGTCGGCGGGATCGGCGACCTTGAAGTTCATCCGCTGGCCGGGGATGTAGGCCTGTGGGTTGGTCAGCCACTTGTCCAGCGTCACTTCGGTCCACACCACGCCGGAGCCCTTCAGGGCCTTGGAGTAGTTGAAGTCGGGGACAGTGCCGGCGCTGCGTCCGACCACGCCGCGATGTTTCGGTCCGACGCGGTTCGCGTCTGGCGAATGGCAGGCGATGCAGCGGCTGTTGTAGATCTCCTCGCCGCGCACGGCGTCGGCCGCGGAGGCAGACGGAGCGGCGAGCGCGCAGAGCAAGGCGGCCGCCAGGAGCACGAGCGATCGGCGCATGATCGAACTCCATCGACGATGGATCAGGGAAGCCTGCCCGCCGCGCCCCTCGGACATCCGCGAGGAGCAAATGCCGGGGTAGAGGAGCGCGGCGGGCGGCGGGGGTCCTCAGGCGCCGAAGGTCAGCGCGTTCGAGGGCAGGTTCTGGCCCAGCGCGCTGGCGAGGGCAGTCCAGTGCATCGTCTCGTCGGCGGCCAGGCGGCCGGCGACCTGCGCGAGGCCCTTCTCGTTGAAGGACGGGATCACGCCGAGATAGGCATTGGCCGCGCCCTTCTCGAGCCGCGCCGCCAGGTTCAGCACGTCACCCTGGTTCTTCAGGCTGCCGGCATTGAGCGCGGTCGCGTAGTCGCCGATCGCCTTCTCGCCGACCGGCTTGCCACCCATCTTCTCGATTGTGGAAATGAGCGCGTCGCGGTGCGCCTTGTGATGGCCCTGGAACAGCACGGCGACGTTCAGCACCGGTTTCTCCAGCAGGCCGCTCTCCGCGCCCAGCTGGTAGGCGTTGATCGCTTCATGCTCCAGGCCCAGCGCGACGTTGAGGATATCGACGTCCGCCGCGGTTGCGGCGCTGCTCGCGGCCATGCTTTCGCAGCCACCCAGAATGGCAACCGCTGCGGCCGAAAGGCCGACTGTGCCGACACCGCGCAACAGCGCGCGACGATCGGTGATGATGCCCGTCTCCAGGCGCTTCGATTGAATCAACATTACGACTTCTCCCACTTTTTCAGAAGGCCGTCTTATCGACGTTGCCTTGCGTGGGAGTTACGTGTCCGTTCCGGTTGCGGATCAGGCGCTCA
>DATFDU010000526.1:0-11542 GCA_035251915.1 Dongiaceae bacterium
AGCAGGAAGTCATTCACGCGCAGCGCCAGCGACATCATCTCGTCGAGGTCCTGCGGATTGGCCCAGCCGAAGGCGGTGATGTGCTCTTCCGAGACCATCGGATCGCTCAACTCGTCCGACTTGTAATAGTATTCGATGATCGAGCGCGGGAGCTGCGTGCCTTCCGGAATGCCGAAGCGCTTGGCGAGCGAGCCGGCCACGATATTCCGCACCACGATCTCGAGCGGGATGATCTCCACCTCGCGCACCAGCTGCTCGCGCATGTTGAGGCGGCGCACGAAGTGCGTGGGCACGCCGATCTCGCCCAGCTTCACCATCAGGTATTCGGAGATGCGGTTGTTGAGGACGCCCTTGCCGGTGATAGTGCCCTTTTTCTGGTTGTTGAACGCGCTGGCGTCGTCCTTGAAATACTGGACCAGCGTCCCGGGCTCCGGACCTTCGAACAAGACCTTCGCCTTGCCTTCGTAAATGCGCCGGCGACGGGTCATCCGGGTCTCCAATGCTGAAAAATGCACCGACCAGGGGGGCCGAGGTCGGAATCGGCATCCTTCTAGCAGGGCACCCCCGGAAACTCAATCGATCTCGCAGGTGCAGCGCGACTCGTGATGGCTGGAATTTACGTTTTAGATCAGCCGCTTGGCGCAATAACAAGGATCGAGAGCTCGGCCAAAAACAGCAACCCACCTATGACCAGGATGAGGAGCGGGCCGAGGAGGCCGAGCCAGCGTGCCGCACGGCCGCGGCCGGCGAAACGAACCGCCACCTGATGATGCAGCAGCATGCTCGCCAGGCCGAGCCCGGCCAGGGTCAGCGCCATGCCGACCGCGATCGCCAGCACCATCGCCAGTCCGCTCGCCAGGATGCCGTTGGCGATGGCGAAGGTCAGGATCAGGATCGCGCCCGAGCACGGCACGAAGCCGGCGGCCAGCGCCAGCAGGCGGCGATGCCCGGTCCCACTGCCGTGATGATGGTGGTCGTGGTGATGGCCGCCGGTGCCGCGCCACGCGCTGGCCAGCATCCAGGCGCCGATCAGGGCGATGGCGCCGAAGCTGATCATGCGGACCCAATGATTCTGCTCGACCGGCGACATCAGGGTACGCTCGAGAATCCAATGGGTCGCGAGCGCGACCACGATCGCTGCCACCACGTGGGAGACGGCGATCCAGCTTGCCATCGCGACGCCCTGCATCGGGCGGGCGCGGTTGCCGAGGAAATAGCCGACCACCACCGTCTTGCCGTGCCCCACCGCGAGCGTGTGGAACACGCCATAAAAGAAGGCCGCCAGGATGCCGGCCGCCAGCGCGGCGGAGCCCTCGCCGCGCCGAACCGCGCCGAGCTGGCGGTTGAGCTGGCGGCTGAACCGCGCTTCGGTGCGCACGACGAAGCCGGCCGCCTGGCGCCACAGCGATGCCGAAGCCGCTGGCTGCGCTGGCGCATCGCTGCGCGGCGGCGGAAAGAACGGCGCAGGCTGCTCCTGCGCATGGGGATACAGCGGCCAGGCAAGCAAGAGCGCGAGCAACGCGAACAGCGGCAACGCGCGCCACACCATCAACGGCATTGCAGCGAAATCTCCTGCGGAATCACGAGGCCGCCGAAATAGGCGCGCCTGGTATCGTCGCGCAGCGTGGCGCTGCATGGAACGTCGTCCGCGTTTTCCAGGCTCACCGAGCCCTGCTGCGCGAGATCGACCTGCACATAATACTCGCTATCGTAGACCTCTGCCGCCAGTGCCGCAGTGCGCGGATCGACCGGCTGCGGCAAGGGCACCGTCATACCGAAGGTGACAATGCGCTTGTCATCCACGCTTGCGCCGAACTCGGTCGGGTCGATCGGGTCGAGTTCCTTGCCGTCGACAAAGACATAGGTGAAATAGCGGAACATCTTGAGGTTGGGCAGGACACCTTCGCCGACGGCGTTGCTTTCCGGCGCATCGAACGTGCCGTCGCCATCGGCATCGAACTGCGTCAGCAGGGAATCGCTGAAGACGTCGTCGAACACCCAGTTGAGGCGCAGAGCCGTTACCTTCCCCGCGTCGAACACGAATGCCACCTTGCTTTCGATGAAGACGTGCGGATGGGCCGCCGCCGGCGCGGCGGCAAACATGGACATGAGCGCGGCGGCTGCGACAGCGCGTCGGATCAACGGGCGCCGTCCGCGGTGACCGTGAAGGTGCAGCCACACAGCGGGCAACCGATCTGGTCGCTGCTTCCCGCGGGCAGCACGCCGGTCGCGATCCGCTGCAGGAGCGTCTGGCGCGCACCGGCGATCAGCGCGGCGTGACCTTCCGGCGCGCTGCCGGCTGTCACGCGGCCCGCGTCGGCTGCGAGCGCAGACGCTTGATCGGGCGTCAGGTCCTCGTAGTACCAGGCTGAGGCGCGGCCAGACAGGAGGCCGCAACCGACGGCGCCGGCGAGCGCACCCAGCAACAGCTCACGGCGAGATTTCATGACGGTGCTCCGCATCGAAACGGCGCGGAGTGTATGTCACTGCATGGCGGCGAGCAATTGCTTGGCGTTGTAGCGGATGAGCGACAGATAGTCCGGCGCCGGGCCGCTCGAGTCGGACAAGGCGTCGGCATAGAGCTCTCCGCCCACGCGCACGTTCGATTCCCGCGCCACGGTTTCGGCGAGCCGCGGGTCGCTCATATTCTCGAGAAAGATCGCGGACAGCTGGCCGTCGCGCGCCTGGCGCACCACCTTGACCAAGTCGTTGGCGGTCGGCTCGGCCTCGGTGCTGAGTCCCTGGACCGAGACGAACTCGATGCCGTAGGCGCGGCCGAAATAATGGAAGGCATCGTGCGAGGTGAGGACGCGCCGCTTCTCTCGCGGGATCGCCGCGAAGTCGGCATTCAGCTGCTGGTCCAGGGCCGCGATCTCCGCGATCAGCTTGTCGGCATTGGCCTTGAAATCGGCGGCGCGGTCCGGCGCAACCTCCGACAGCCCTTTCGCGATATTGGCGACATAGGTTTGCGCATTGGCGAGATCCTGGAAGGCATGCGGGTCGACGCCTTCGCGATGATCGTCCTCCTCCTCCTCGTGATCATGCTCTTCTTCGGCGGCAAGCGGCGTGATGCCGTCGCTGGCGACGATGATCTTGCCCGTGAAGCCGGAGGCATCCTCCAGCCGGTGCAGCCACGGCTCGAACCCGAGGCCGTTGGCGATCAGCAGGTCGGCGCGCGCCAGCTCCGCCGATTCCTTCGGGCCGGGCTCGAACACGTGCGCGTCGCCGTTCGGGCCGACCAGGGTCAGGACCTGGGCATGGTCGCCGGCGACGCGCCGGGTCAGGTCAGCGAGGATCGAGAAGGTGGCGACCGCTACCGGCTTTTCCTGGGCCAGCGCCGGTCCGGACGCGAACATGTAGGCCGCCAGGACAGTGCACACCAAGCGCTTCATAGCTTCGCCCCTCATCGTAATGTTATAATATAACATACACGAGTCCGGCCGATGAGCAAGGGGTTCGCGGCTAAACGTCGATGTCCTGCCAGACGCTGGATTTGTCGGGCCGTCCGCCAACGAATTTCCAGATCGGACGACGGGTGGCGAATTGCGGCGCGGGCAGCGCGATCAGCGAGGACGAGACCGTCCCGAAGCCGGTGTTCGACACGATGCTCATGGCATCGAACACGGTGCCGGCGGGATCGTGGCTACGGTCGCACAGCAGCTCCTGCCAGGCGCTCCAGTCGCCGGCGTCGGGGTCGGGTGTCTTGGCATCCTTCCAGCGCGGCAGGAACCAGCGGATGCGCTTGCTGTTGGGGTCGTTGCGGTCGGAGGCGGTGATCATCGACAGGCCAGGCGGCAGCACTTCGGCTTCGACCTGGGTGCCGAGATTGCGCACCCAGAGAGCATCGCGGTTGTCGGCGATCACCATGTTGAAAGGCCGGTACGCGTGCGCGTCGAGCTCGCGCACCATCGCCACCGCATCAGCGGCGTCGGCGAAGTCGAGCGCGTCGAGCACCAGCTCGCCGCGGCTGCGCTTGCCCTCCTGCGGACCCAGCGTATTGCGGCGGTTGAGCACGCCGGCCACCACGCCCGCATCGTTGACGCCGAGCCATGTGCCGCCGGCCAACTCATCGCGTCCCGCCACCACCTCCGGCCGGTCGGGCCAGTGGCGCGCCGGCGGCGACCACGGCCGGTCCGCCATTTCGTCGCGGTTGCTGGCCCACAGCAAAGGCCAATTGTGGCCGGGCCGGTAGAGCACTATGACGGAACACATGAGCGGCGCGGTTAACCTTGACGGGGACCTGCCCCGCGACCATCTTAGGCTGTACGTCCATCAAGGGGCTAGTATCAATGACCACCTTCGACGAACGCGAGAGCACCTTCGAAGCCAAGTTCAAGCATGACAAGGAGCTGCAGTTCCGGGTGAACAATCGACGCAACAAGCTGCTCGGGCTGTGGGCCGCGAACCTGCTCGGCATTCACGGCACCGATGCCGAGGCCTACGCCAAGGAAGTGGTCAAGTCCGACTTCGCCACCCCCGGCGACCACGACGTGCTGCACAAGGTGCTGGGCGACTTCCAGGCCAAGAAGGTCGAGATGAGCGAGCACCGCCTGCGCAAGCAGATGGACGACCTGATGAGGATCGCCGCCGAGCAGATCCAGCACGAAGTGAAGGGCGATTAAGCGCCCTTCCTAGCAACCCACCAAATCGTCATCACCGGGCCGACACGAAGTGTCGAGACCCGGTGATCTAATTTTGCAACCAGCCGCACGATGACACTTGGGTCACCGGGTCGCGCCGCTGCGCGGCTTGCCCGGTGATGACGTGGTGGGTGGAGGCTACAGCGCTTTCCCCGCCCGCATTGCCATCCAGATATCCCGCAGCGCCGCACAATATCCCGGTGCCGTCTTGCGCAGCTTGCCGCGGATCAGTGCGTTGGTCTGCGGCAGGGCATGGAACGGGATCGACGGCCAGGCGTGATGCTCGGCGTGGAACGAGCCGTTCCAGGTCAGGAAGCGGACGCCTGCGTTGGTGTAGGTGGTGCGGGTGTTCTCGAACATATCGGTGGTGCGCGGGCAGCCGCCATGTTCGCAGATGAGATAGAGCCGCAGCATCGGCTGGCCCAGCAGCGCCGGAATGATCCAGTACCACAGCAGCACGGTGCTGCCGGCCGCGATCGATCCGATCAAGGCCGCGGCATAGATCGCCAGCACGATGCGCGCTTCCAGGATCACGCTGCGCTTCACGCGATCGGTCGCGTAGAAAGTCTCATCCAGACCGCCGGCGGCGCGGCGCAGGATACCGCGGACATTGCTGTACCAGTACGACAGGCCGGCCATGTGCCAGATCATCTGGCCGGGGGTCGCGGGCTTCGAGGTCGCGAGCTCTGGGTCGTCGCGCTCCTGGGTGAAGCGGTGATGCGCGAAATGGAAGGCGCGGAACCACTCGCGCGGCAGCACGATCAACACGCCGATCACGAAAGCGACGGCGTCGTTGAGCGCGCGGCCGTGGAACGCGGTGCGATGGATGGTCTCGTGCAGCGGCGGGAACAGGAAGATCAACGCGACGCCGTGCGCGAACATGGCTGGCCAGACCCACAGCGTGCCGGAACCCAGATAGACGAGCGCGCCGGTCGCGACCAGCAGCGCGCCATGGCCAGCGAGATGCAACAGGCCGGCAACGTCGCTGCGCGCCGACAGGCGCTTCAGCTCTGCCTTGCCGATCAATTCCGCCGCGTGATGAGCCCAGTCGTTCATGATGCGATCGGCAACCGCCAGGTTTCGACTTCCTCGGTCGGGGCGAATCCCATGTGCAGATAGAAACCGTGGGCGCGCTCGTTCTGTTTCACGACCGTGAGGTGAAGCGGCCCCGGCCCCAGCATCCGGCGCACCTCGTCCAGCGCCAGCCGGCCAAGGCCCCTGCCCTTCTTCTCCGGCGTGCAGCAAACCAAGTGCAGATAGCGCTTCGCCAGCTTGCAGCGGATCATGGCTTGCGCCTCGCCCCCGATGTCGAGCAGCAGCCTGGTGCCGTCGGCCGTCGTGCGCATGGAGGCCAGCGCCTCCGCCTCCGGCGGCACGTAGACACCTGGCATCGGGCCCATGCCGCGATTTAGCAACGAGAGGTAGGCGGCCTCGCGTTCCGGCATCACCGGCTCCCACCGCCAGCCTTGCGGCAACGGCCGATCCGGTCCCCAGTTGCAATCGGCGTGGGTCAGCTCGATGTCGACGAACTTCGGATACGCGCCGGCGCGCGCCAGCTCGTCCCGCACGCTGGCCCAGTGGCCGCTGAGCGTCACGTCGATCGCGGGAATCCCGAACAGCCGCGCGGTGCTGCGCAGGCGTTCGATCAGGACCGGAAAGACGTGCGGATCGATGCGGTCGACCGCGGCGCCGATCCATTCGAACGGCTTGGCGCCGTCCTGGATGGTCAGGCGGTCCATGATGAGGCCGATGAGGCCATGGTCGCGCGCGTCGATGATGCGCCGCGCGTCGGTGGTGAAGATGCCGAGAAAGCGCTCCAAGTCGACATGCGCGACCGGATGCGCGCGACACCAGGCGAACGCTTCCTCGACGGTGATCGACGGAGCGTCAGCTGCCAAAGACTCTGGCAAAGATCGTGTCCACATGCTTGGTGTGATAGCCGAGATCGAAGCACTCCTCGATCTGCGACGGCTTCAGCTTGGCGGTCACCTCGGGATCGGACTTGAGCTCGGCCAGGAAGTCCTTGCCCTCCAGCCACACCTTCATCGCGTTGCGCTGCACCAGCTGGTAGGACTCCTCGCGGCTGACGCCGGCTTGCGTCAACGCCAGCAGCACGCGCTGGGAATGGACCAGGCCGCCATAGGTATCGAGGTTCTTGGCCATCGCCTCCGGATAGATGATCAGCTTCTCGACCACGCCGGCGAGGCGCGCCAGCGCGAAATCGAGCGCGATGGTGGCGTCGGGCCCGAACACGCGCTCGACCGCGGAATGCGAGATGTCGCGCTCGTGCCACAGCGCGACATTCTCCAGCGCCGGCGTGACCGCGGCGCGCACGATGCGCGCGAGGCCAGTCAGGTTCTCGGTCAGCACCGGGTTGCGCTTGTGCGGCATGGCCGAGGAGCCCTTCTGGCCGGGCGAGAAATACTCTTCCGCCTCGCGCATCTCGGAGCGCTGCAGGTGGCGGATCTCGATCGCCAGGTTCTCGATCGAGGACGCGATCACGCCAAGCACTGCGAAAAACATGGCGTGGCGGTCGCGCGGAATCACCTGGGTGGAGACAGGCTCGACCTTGAGGCCGAGCTTGGCGGCGACATGCGCCTCGACCTTGGGATCGATGTTGGCGAACGTGCCGACCGCGCCGGAGATGGCGCAGGTGGCGATCTCGTCGCGCGCGGCGATCAGGCGCTTTTTGGCGCGGTCGAACGCGGCGTAGTGGCCGGCGAGCTTGAGGCCGAAAGTGGTGGGCTCGGCATGGATGGCATGGCTGCGGCCGATGGTCGGCGTCATCTTGTGCTCGAGCGCGCGCTTCTTGAGCGCGGCGAGCAGCTGGTCGAGATCCTTGAGCAGGATGTCCGACGCTTGTTTCATCTGCACCGCGAGGCAGGTGTCGAGCACGTCGGACGAGGTCATGCCCTGATGCACGAAGCGCGCCGCGGGACCGACATGCTCGGCGAGATTGGTCAAGAACGCGATCACGTCGTGCCTGGTCTCGCGCTCGATCTCGTCGATGCGCGCGATCTCCCACTTGCCCTTGGCCCAGACTTCCCTGGCCGCCTCCTTCGGCACCACGCCCAGCTCCGCCAGCGCGTCGCAAGCATGAGCCTCGATCTCGAACCAGATGCGGAACCGGTTCTCCGGCTCCCAGATGCTGGCCATTTCGGGGCGGGAATAGCGCGGAATCATCGGCGGCGACCTCGGGCTGGTTGTCGGCGGTAAACGAACCGGCGGGGCATGGCTTGTCAATGGGAATTGTGCCCAAGGCGGTCATTCGTGGGAACGAAGCCCTTAACCCGGATGTTTCGGCAAGGGCGGACGAGCCTGGGCGGCAACGCGGAGTGATACCATGGCGGAAAGCGACGTGAAGACCGCGACCATCTATCGAATGGTCATGCCGGAGCATCTTTGTCCTTTCGGCTTGAAGTCGGTCGACCTGCTGAAGCGCAAGGGATACAAGGTCGACGATCACTGGCTCAAGACCCGCGCCGAGCACGACGCATTCAAGGCCGCGCACACTGTCGAGACGACGCCGCAGACCTTCATCGACGACAAGCGCATCGGCGGCTACGAGGATCTGCGGCGCTTCTTCGGCATGCCGGTCGCCGATCCTGAGGCGACGCGCTACCGTCCCGTCATCGCCGTCTTCGCGGTCGCGGCACTCCTGGCTCTCGCGACAAGCTGGGCGGTCTCCGGAACATTGCTCACGATTCAGGCGGCAGAGTGGTTCATCGCGTTCAGCATGTGCATCCTCGCCCTGCTGAAGCTGCAGGATATCGAGAGTTTCTCGACCATGTTCCTGGGCTACGATCTGCTGGCGCGCAGGTTTGTCCCCTACTCCTACATCTATCCTTATGCGGAGCTGCTGGCAGGCGTGCTGATGGTCGCCGGTGCGCTCATCTGGATTTCCGTCCCTGTCGCTCTGTTCATCGGCGTCATCGGCGCCGTTTCGGTCTTCAAGGCGGTCTACGTCGACAAGCGCGAAGTCAAGTGTGCCTGCGTTGGCGGCAACAGCAAGGTGCCGCTCGGCTTCGTCTCGCTGACGGAGAACCTGATGATGATCGCCATGGCGATCTGGATGGTCGTTCGCCACGCCTAGGCCCTCCGAGTTGCACCCGGCACCGCGCATCGCTAGTTTGGGACGCCAGTGATTGGGAGCAGCGTCGATGCCGGAATCAAAACCCAAAAAGGTCGTTCACTATCGCAAGTCGGAGATGGAATTCGCCGCGTTCGGCGGGCCGCCGGGCAAGGCGACCATTGCGCGGCTGGTCGGGCCGGAGATGAGTAAGACCATGGGCGCTGGGATCGCGACCTTCGACGGCTGCTCGATCGAATGGACCGTGCTGTACGATGAAGTCATCGTGGTGCTGGAAGGCACCTTCCGGCTGGTGGTCGGCAAGGAAACGCATTCCTGCGCACCGGGCGACGTGATCTGGATCCCGGAGAACACGCCGATCAAATACGAGGGCGACAAGGCGAAGGTGTTCTACGCATTGTATCCCGGCGACTGGCGGCAGAAGCGCGGGTTGGCGTGAGGTCATCGTGGCACCGGCTGCGCTTTCGCATTTGTTCTCGCCCATCCGCATCCGCGGACTGGAGATCAAGAACCGCATCCTCTCGACCGGGCACGACACGACGCTGATCACCGGCGGCGTGCCGAACGATGCGCTGATCGCCTATCACGAGGCGCGCGCCAAGGGCGGCGCCGGGCTCATTGTCGTGCAGGCGGCCGGCATCCATGAAACCGCGAAATACACCTCGCACGTGCTGATGGCGTCGGAGGCGAGCGTGCCGGGCTACCGGCGCCTGGCCGAGACAGTTCACAAGCACGGCTGCAAGATCTTCGGGCAGCTGTTCCATCCGGGGCGCGAGATCATGGAGAGCCAGGACGGTAGCGCGCCGGTCGCCTACGCGCCTTCCGCCGTGCCGAACGAGCGCTTCCACGTGATGGCGCGGCCGATGAGCAAGGCGATGATCGCGGACGTGATCAAGGGCTATGGCGAATCCGCGCGGCGGCTGCGCGGCGCCGGGCTGGACGGGCTCGAGATCGTGGCGAGTCACGGCTACCTCCCGGCGCAGTTTCTCAATCCGCGCGTCAACAAGCGCGACGACGACTATGGCGGATCGTTCGAGAACCGCCTGCGCTTCCTGCGCGAGGTCATCGCCTCGGTGCGCGCGCACGTTGATGACGCGACGGTCGTCGGGCTGCGCATCAGCGGCGATGAGAAAGATCCGGACGGCCTGGAGGAATCCGAGAGCCTGCAGGCCATCGTCGCGCTCGGCGATCAGCTCGACTACGTCAACGTCATCGCCGGCTCATCGGCGGGGTTCGGCAGCGCAGTGCACATCGCGCCGCCGATGGCGATCGCCAACGCCTATGTCGCGCCGTTCGCGGCGGCGGTGAAGTCTAGGATCAAGGCGGCAGTATTCGTCGCTGGCCGCATCAACCAGCCGCAGGACGCGGAAAAGGTGATCGCCTCCGGCCAGGCCGACATGGTCGGCATGACCCGCGCGATGATCTGCGACCCCGAGATGGCGGGCAAGGCGGAGGCCGGGCGGCTCGACGACATCCGCGCCTGCATCGGCTGCAACCAGGCCTGCATCGGGCATTTCCATCTCGGCTATCCGATCTCCTGCATCCAGCACCCGGAGACGGGCCGCGAACTGACCTACGGCACGCTGCAGCCGGCGGCGCGCAGAAAGAAGGTCTTGGTAGCCGGCGGCGGGCCGGGCGGCATGAAGGCGGCGGCGGTCGCGGCGGAGCGCGGGCACAATGTCACGCTCTATGAGGCGAGCGAACGGCTCGGCGGGCAGGCGCTGCTGGCGCAGATGCTGCCCGGTCGCGCGGAATTCGGCGGCATCGTCACCAATCTCACGCGCGAGATGCACCTCGCCGACGCCAAGGTCGTGCTGCGCACCAAGGTGACGCGCACGCTGATCGAGGCCGAGAAGCCTGACGCCGTCATCATCGCGACGGGAGCCAAGCCTCGGCTGGCGGAGGTCGAAGGCATCGAGAGCGGGCATGTCGTCAATGCGTGGCAGGTGATCAAGAACGAGGCCAATGTCGGGCAATCGGTGGTGATTGCCGACTGGCGCTGCGACTGGATCGGCATGGGGGTCGCGGAGATGCTGGCGCGCCAGGGCTGCCGCGTGCGCTTGTGCGTCGATGGCTACATGGCCGGCCAGCGCATCCACCAGTACGTCCGCGATCACTGGGTCGGGCAGCTGCACAAGCTCGGCGTCGAGATCGTGCCCTACGCGCGGCTCTATGGCGTCGACGGCAACAGTGTCTATTTCCAGCACGCGACCAGCGGCGAGCCGGTCATCTTCGAGGACGTCGACACGCTGGTCGCTTCGCTCGGCCACCACCGCGTGGCCGAGCTGGAGGACGAGCTCGCCGGCTGGTCCGGCGAGGTGCACGTCATCGGCGATGCGCAGACCCCGCGCACCGCCGAGGAAGCCGTGCTGGAGGGATTGAAAGTCGCCGCCACGCTATGAAGCACGACCCGGTAGGCGCGCGATGACCTTGATTTCGAAGTCGAAGCCGGCCAGCCAGTTCACCCCGACCGCGGTCCAGTTCGGGTACGGCGGGTCGCCGATCGCCTTCAAGCGAACCGCGTTGAGCGTCTCCCACTGCGCGGCCGGGTCGGTGTGGAAGCTGGTCACGTCGACCACGTCGTCGAAGGTGCAGCCGGCCGCCTTCAGCACGGCTGCGAGGTTGTCGAAGGCAAGCTGGACCTGCTTCTCGAATACCGGCTCGGGCGAGCCGTCTTCGCGGCTGCCGACCTGGCCCGAGACGAACAGGAAGTCGCCCGAGCGGATCGCTGCCGAATAGCGGTTGATCTCGTAGAGGGCCTGCCGGCCGGCAGGGAAGATCGCATCGCGTTTGCTCATCACATCATTCCTTG
>DATFDU010000527.1:0-9558 GCA_035251915.1 Dongiaceae bacterium
CCCTCGCCCTCGCCCTCGCCGCAGCTCGTCGGAGTGAACTGCGACGCCGGGGCGGTGTACTCGCGCAGCGCGCGACGCGGGGCGATCGGCGAGCCGTCCTTCATCGACCAGTCGGTGAGCTCGCTTTCCCACGCCTGCTGCTGCTTCTTCACTTCGGCAAGGCGCGCCTCCTTGTTGCCGTGCGCGGCGATACTGGCATTCATGGTCTGCAGGCGGTGCAGGATCTCCGCCGCCGCCTTGCCGGCGTCGCCATGCACGCCGACATGCATCGGCTTCACCAGGCCGAGCACGCGGTGATTGATGTCGACCTGGATCAGCTTGGCGTTCTTCGGCCAGTAGTCGAGGCCGTGCTGCGGCAGTGTGCCGAATGGGCCAAGGCGGCTGCCCAGCGCCAGCACCACGTCGGCCTGCGCGATCACCTTCATCGCCGCCTTCGAGCCCTGGTAGCCGAGCGGCCCGCACATCAGCGGATGCGATTTCGGGAACGCGTCGTTGTGCAGGTACGAGGTGACGACCGGCGCCTGCAGGTATTCGGCGAGCTTGACCGCCTGCGCCTGCGCGCCCGCCATCACCACGCCGCCGCCCGCCATGATGACCGGGAACTTGGCCTCGGCCAGCAGCTTCGCCGCCGCGTCCAGGCTCTCCGGCCCGCCGGGGCCGCGCTCGATCCTGATCGGATGCGGGATCGTCACGTCGATCTCGCCATAGAACAAATCGCGCGGGATGTTGATCTGGGTCGGGCCGCGTTCGGTCAGCGCATAGTCGAAGCAGCGGCTGGTCAGCTCGGCGATGCGGCTGTTGTTGGCGATGTGGGCCTGGAACTTGGTGATCTTGGAAAAGATCGGCAGCTGGTCGGTTTCCTGGAAGCCGCCCAGGCCCATGCCGGTGGAGCCGGTCTCCGGGGTGATCATCACCACCGGCGAGTGCGCCCAATAGGCCGCCGCGATCGCAGTCACGAAGTTGGTGATGCCGGGGCCGTTCTGCGCGATGCAGACGCCCTGCTTGCCGCTGACCCGCGAATAGCCGTCGGCCATGTGGCCGGCGCCCTGCTCGTGCGCCACCGAGATGAAGCGGATGCCGGCCGGCTCGAAGATGTCGAGCGCATCCATGTAGGCCGAGCCGACGATGCCGAAGATGTGCTTCACGCCATGGGCGACAAGGGTTTCGACAAAGGCCTCGGACGGCGTCATGCGGGTCATGGGGATGCTCCTGATCGCTGGGTGCGCCAAGCATAGGAGCGCAGCTGGCCCAGTCATAGGACCAGCATTTTGCGCCGGGTTGGGCCAGCGCAGCACCGCCTCGTAGGTAGCGCATCCCAAAGCATGAATCGCGCAAAGCGAGTGCATTGAGATTGAGAACGTGCGATCATAGGGACATCTTGCGACATCCGAGATCTTGCAACGCGACGCGAGGGGCGTGCGATGCGAAGGTTTGCGCGTAGGCATCATCCGTGACCGCGAACGGCCGAACCGTCGCTCCGACGAACTGCGATCGGGCCGCTGCGAACATCGACACGTGGAAGACCATTGCCGTCGGCGGCTATCGCAGCTCGATCGCGCTCCACGATGCGCTGATGGAACGCGGGATCCATGTCGGCGATCTGGCGGGCCAGATGCTCCGCCTCCCGGCCTTCAAGCTCACCTCGGCGCGTGCGAACATCGAGCTCTCGCTCATCGCCGTCAGCCAACTCGTCGGGGGATCGAATCGCGCATCCTTCGCGGCGATCCACGCTCATGCGATCGAGGCCGGCTTCGATCTCTGTTCGGCCGAGGCCGGTCCGCAATTGCGCCTTCAGTATCCCGAACAGAGGCTCGGCGAATACTTGGTCATGGGCATGAAACCGCTGCCCACGGCGGATGGGAGCGATGCGTGCTTCGTCGTCGGCAATGGCGGGACGGGTCTCATCATCGTCGGACGATCCGCCGGTCCAGACGCGATGATCGCGTCACGATCCCGCTTCGTGTTCGCGCTCCACCGCTAGCCCCGCCTCAACTGCTCGCGCACCGCTTCGGCCAGCAGCTTGATGCCGGTTTCGATCTTCTCGGTCGGGATCGAGGAGACGCCGAGGCGGAAGTAATTGGCCGGTGCGGGCCGCGCCATGAAATGCACGGCACCCGGCTCGATCACCACGCCCTTTTTCAGCGCCTCTTTCTCCACCGCGTTCATGTCGAGCTGCTTCGGGCCGCGGATCCACAGCGCGGTGCCGCCGGCGGTGAGATTGACGGTGAATTCCGGCAGATGCTTGACCAGCGCAGTGATCGCCGCCGCCAGCCGCTCGCGGTAGACGTTGCACAGGCGGCGCAGCAGCGCATCGTGATGCCCGTCCGCCAGGAACAGCGCGATAGTGCGCTGGTTGTTGGCGGCGGGATGCCGGATCATCAGCCGGCGCAGGGCGCGCGCTTCGCGGATCAGCTCGGCCGGACCCACCATGAATCCCATGCGCAAGCCCGGCGCCAGTGTCTTCGACAACGACGAGACGAAGATGACGCGGTTGTTGCGATCGAGCGACTTGAGCGCCGGCTGCGGCGAGCCCTGGTGCGCCAGCTCGCTCTCGTAGTCGTCCTCGATCAGCACCACGTCGGATGAGGCCGCGCGCTCCAGCAGCGCATGCCGGCGCTCGAGCGACATGGTCACGGTGGTCGGGAACTGGTGGCTCGGCGTCACGTAGGCGTAGTCGCAGGTGTCGAACTCGGAGCTCAGCACCATGCCTTGGTCATCGACGCCGATGCCGACGACGCGGCCGGCATGCAGGCTCGCGATGTTGCGCGCATCGGTGTAGCCGGGATTCTCGATGCCGAACACGGTCTCGCGGTCGAACAGCAGGCTGGCGATGAGATAGAGCGCGTTCTGCGCGCCGACGGTCACCAGGATCTCGTCGGCGCCGACGCGCACGCCGCGCCGCGGCAGCAGGCGCGTGCGGATCTGCTCGATCAGCAGCGGATCGTCGTCGGCAAAGCGGTCCTTGGACCAGTCGCGCACGGCGGTGACGCTGAGCGCCTGGCGCGAGCACTCGCGCCAGGCCGCGAGCGGAAACATGCCCTGGTCGACCTGGCCGTAGATGAAGGGATAGGGGAAGTCCTGCCAATTGGTCGGCTTGACAATATTCCTTTGTGCGCTGGGATGAAGCCGAAACCGGTCCTGCCAAATGGGCGCGGCACGCGCGGCAGACGGCGTGGTCTCGGCGGACCGCTCGCCGACATCGGTGGAACGCACGCGTCCGCCCAGGATGTCCGGATTGGCGAAGAACCCGCTGCGCTCGCGCGCGATCAGGAAGCCTTCCTCGACCAGGTCCTGATAGGCGAGGACCACGGTGTTACGGGCGATTTTCAGCGATTGCGCCAGCGACCGGCAGGACGGCAGCGGCCCGCCGGGCGGGATCTGGCCGTCGAGGATGGCGGAGACCAGCATGCGGCGCAGCTGCGCCTGCAGGGTCGTGCCCTTGTCGGGCTCGAGATGAAACAAGAAGGTGCGGGACGGGTGGCCCAAAGTATTCCCCCAGTCTGGCCCCAGGTTTCGGCAGATAGTCCGGGCCACGCGGCATGACGGCACTATAACACCGCCGTGAAATAACGGTGAAGCACGTTGCCAGTGCCGCGCCACTTCCATTACGCTCGGCAACGGCATGAAGTTCGGGGAGCAGGCGTAAGAGCGTTGCAGATCCGGTTGGGGACCAGAGCTTTGGGCCAACCGGGTGTCTCCGCGTCTACTCCCGAAACGACGGCCGGCCATTCGGCCGCCGAGCCAGTTCGTCCAGGGAGGTACCAATGACGAAGCTGACCAAGGATCAATCGCGGACGCGCGAGACGTTGCTCGCTGCCCGTGCGTTCAACCGGCGTACCATGCTGAAGGGCGGCGCCGCGGCTGGCGCGGTCGCTCTCGGCTTTCCGATGATCGTCAAGGACGCGTTCTCGTCCTCCGGCGAACTCAATCTGCTGATGTGGTCGGACGAGTTTCCGGACCCGGTGATCCCGAACTTCGAGAAGGCGAGCGGCATCAAGGTCAACCAAACGCCGTTCTCGCAGAACGAGGAGCAGATCAACAAGCTGCAGGCGACCGGCGGCGAAGGCTTCGACATCTGTCAGCCGACCGCCAACCGCGCCCCGCAGTACAGGGACCTCCAGGTCCTGGCGCCGTGGGACACCAACAAGCTGAAGAACATGTCGGCGCTGGTGCCCTCGATGATCGCGAACTCGAAGGGCCTGTGGACCTGGGAAGACGGCCTCTATCACCTGCCGCACGTCTGGGGCTCGGAAGCGCTGTCGTTCCGCACCGATCTCTACAAGGGCGACCTGACGAAGCTCAGCTTCGGCTCGCTGTGGGACGAGGAGGTGAAGGGCCACACCCAGGGCCGCGGCCATTCGTTCCTGCTCGGCATCGGCCTGTGGTGGGACCACACCGGCCAGATGCCCTCCAACCGCATGGTTGACGGCTACAAGGACGAAGAGAGCTTCAAGAAGTTCTGGGATCCGATCCTGAAATTCGCGATCGAGCACAAGCCCTGGGTCAAGCAGTTCTGGGACTCGGCCGACAACACCAAGTCGGGCCTGATGGAGAACGACGTGTGGATCGGCCAGACCTGGGACGGCCCGCCGCTCAGCCTCAAGAAGGAAGGCAAGCCGGTGAGCTATCAGGCCCCGGTCGAAGGCGCCATCGTCTGGCTCGACGGACTCTCGCTGATGAAGTCTGCGCAGAACATTGAGCAGGCCTACGAGTTCGTCAATTACCTCCATACGCCGGAGGTCGACGCCCAGGTGTGCGACGGATCGAACTACAATCCGGTCGTGACCGGCGCCGACGCGCTCACCTCGGACGCCTTCAAGAAGAACTTCCAGGAGGCCTATCCGGGCGATGCGCTGGATCGCGTGTGGCCGTGGCCGGCGGAGCCGAGCTGGTATGCGGAAATCCGCAGCCAATACGTTGACCAGTTCACCGCCGCCTGATCAAGACAACGGCACGAGAGAAGGTCAGCCCCGGTTCGCCGGGGCTGACTCGTTTTGGGCCAATTGATCCCGCTTGATCTTGAGCAGGCTTGCGTGGAAACTCGCCGGCAACATCAATCGATACAAAAAATCTTAACAGGAACAGGCAGATGAGTGCGGGCGTCGAACTCGACCATATCACGGTCCGATTCGGGGATTTCACCGCCGTCGACAACGCGGCCCTGGACATCAGGGGCGGCGAGTTCTTCTCCTTCCTTGGGCCCTCGGGCTGCGGCAAGACCACGATCCTGCGCACCGTTTCCGGTTTTCTCGAGCCGTCGGAAGGGACAGTCCGGATCGGCGGCAAGGACATGCGGGGCATCGGCCCCAACCATCGCCCGACTGCGCTGATCTTCCAGAATCTCGCCTTGTTTCCGCTGATGACGGTGGCGGAGAACATCACCTATGGCCTCAGGGTGCAAGGCATCGACCGGGCCACCCGCGCGCGCAAGGCCGAGGAGCTGCTGCAGCTGATCGCCTTGCCGGGCCAGGGCAACAAGCAGATGAGCGAGCTCAGCGGCGGGCAGAAGCAGCGGGTGGCGATCGCGCGCGCCTTGTGCGTGCAGCCGCAGGTGCTGCTGCTCGACGAGCCGCTCTCCGCGCTCGACCTGAAGCTGCGTCAGCACATGCGCAACGAGCTGCGCACCATCCAGCGCATGGTCGGCATCACCTTCATCTACATCACCCACGACCAGGGCGAGGCGCTGACCATGTCGGACCGCATCGCGGTGATGAGCGATGGCGTCATCCAGCAGGTCGGCGACGGCAAGGCTATTTATGACGAGCCGGCGACCGCATTCGTTGCCTCGTTCGTGGGCGAGAACAATCCGTTCGCCGGCACGGTCACCGAGGCCAACGGCTCCTTTGCGCTGATCGACACCAGGTTCGGCCGGTTGCGCGGCCGCAACCCGCGCGGCCTCAAGGCCGGGGAGAAGGCGATCCTGTTCGTGCGGCCGGAATCGGCCCGCCTCGCGCCGGGCGGCGCCGACACGACCTTCACCTCCAAGGTGAAGAGCGTCGCCTTCGAAGGGAACATGACGCACGTGTTCCTGGAAGGTGCGGGCAAGAAGGACATCACCGTCACGGTTGGCCGGCACAACGGCGCCGCCATCCCGGAGCATGGCGCCATCGCGACGGTGTCCTACGACGCCGAACTCGGGCTGGCCTTGCCGGAAGGAAAGATGGCCCGTGAGTAGCCGCGTCGTCGTCCTCGTCATTCCGTTCGTCGTCATCGCCATCTTCTGGCTGATGGCGCGCTACGAGGGCAGGCAGCGGCACGATCCGACCCACAAGGGCTATTTCGAGCGCAACGGGATGGTGCTCGGGATCATGTTCATCGCGCTGGTCGCGCTGTGGACCCTGTTCCTGGTCGTGATGCCCTATCTCTACATGGTGGTCGAGAGCTTCCACCCGACCTTGCGTCCGGTGGAACGCGGCGGGCCGAAGGACGTCCTCACCATCGCGCAATACCAGTCCTTTTTCGTGGCGCCCACCGGCGACGGGTGGAACACCACGCATATGGGCGCGTTCGTGTTCTCGATCATCGCTTCGATCGCGGTCACGGCGCTCAACTTCGCCATCTGCTATCCGCTGGCTTTCTACATGGCGCAGTCCGGCACGCCGCAGAAGGTTCGCCTGATCCTGCTGGCGCTGATCGTGCCCTACTGGGTGAACGAGATCTTGCGCGCCTTTTCGCTGCGCCTGCTGCTGGCATCCAGGGGGCTGATCAACCAGGTGCTGATGTCGAGCGGCCTGACCGACGAGCCGATCGATTTTCTCGGCATCAATGTCGGCCTCTATGTCGGCCTGTCCTATGCGTATCTGCTGGTGATGATCTTCCCGCTCTACAACGCGATCGAAAGCCTGGACAAGAACCAGATCGAGGCGGCGCGCGACCTGGGCGCGCCGTGGTGGCGCATCCACAAGGACATCGTCATTCCCTACGCCAAGCCCGGCATCGCCTCCGGCTGCACCATGGTCTTCATGCTGGCGGCCGGATCGCTGGCGGCGCCGCAATTCCTCGGCGGACCCAGGACGCTGTGGTTCACGTCGGTCATCTACAACTTCTTCTTCCAGGCCTTCAACTGGGCGCGCGGCGCCGCCTACGCCTTCCTGCTGCTGGCCGCCTGCATCCTGTTCGTGATGCTCATGCTGCGTCTGTTCAAGGTCTCGCTCGGGGAGACCATAAAATGACGTCGGGCCTGGCCATGCGGGGGATGATCTGGTTCTACATCTTCCTGTTCTTCGCCTACCTGTTCGGGCCGCTGATCGTCATGGGGATCACGGCCTTCAACTCGCCGAGCTACCCGCAGGCCTTCCCGTTCGAATCCTTCACGCTCGACTGGTTCGTGAAGCTGTGGAACGACCGGGCGATGATGGAAGGCCTCACCAACTCCATCATCATCGGCCTCGGCGTGGTGGCGGTGTCGGTGCCGGCCGGGCTCGCCGCCGCGATCATCATGAGCCAGATCTATCACCGCGCGCGCGGCCTGTTCTATCTGGTCACGGTCTCGCCGCTGCTGACGCCGGGCGTCATCATCGGCATCTCGACGGTGATCTTCTGGAAGGACGTGCTCGGCGTCAGCGACATCACCAAGTCGCTGTTCTACAACGGCATCACCCTTGCCATCCTCGGCCAGTCGAGCTTCGTGTCGGCCTATTGCCTGCTGATCTTCATGGCGCGCCTGACCCGCTTCGACCGCGCCCAGGAGGAGGCGGCGCTCGATCTTGGCGCCTCCTATCCGCAGGTGTTCTGGCACATCCTGCTGCCGTTCCTGAAGCCTGCCATCGTCTCGGCGGTGGTGATCGGCTTCCTGTCGTCGTTCGAGAACTACAACACCACGACCTTCGCCATCCTGGCCGACAAGACACTGGTGACCGTCCTGGCCGGCCAGGTGCGCCAAGGCACCACGCCGGCGCTGTCGGCGCTCGCCGTCATCATCATCGGCATCTCGCTGCTTGGCGCGATCGTCTATGAAGTCCTGAAACGCCGGGAACAAGCCAGGGCCGACCGGGCACAGCGGCAGGCCAAGCTGGCGGAGCGCGGCGACGTCGCGGCAGGGGAGCTGCAGACCGCACCGTCCACCTGACGGCTTGGCGCAGGCGATTGGGCTAATCTGACCCTACTGGCCCCATGATCCGCCCCCTAGCATGCGCCGATCTTCCGCCTCGAGGGATCGGAACCCATGCAATACGCCGCGAATACGCTCGAAAACCACTGGATGCCCTTCACCTCCAACCGCGACTTCAAGGCCGATCCGCGCCTGATGGTCAAGGCCAAGGGCATGCACTACTGGAACCATCACGGCGACCAGCTGATCGATGCGTCCTCCGGCCTGTTCTGCTGCGCCGCCGGCCACGGGCGCACCGAGATCACCGAGGCCGTGCATGCCGCGATGAAGGAGATCGACTACACGCCGCACTTCCAGCTCGGCCACCCTGCCTCGTTCGAGCTGGCGCGCAAGCTGGCGAAGATCACGCCCGGCGATCTCGACTACGTGTTCTTCTGCAACTCGGGATCGGAGGCGGTCGACACCGCGCTCAAGATCGCCATGGCCTACCACACCGCGAAGGGCGAGGGGCAGCGCACCCGCTTCGTCAGCCGCGAGCGCGCCTATCACGGCGTCAATATCGGCGGCGTCTCTTTGAGCGGCATGGTGCGCAACCGCGAGGCCTTCGGCGCGGTGATGCCGGGCGTCGCCCACATGCGCCACACCTGGTCGCCCGACGCGCGCTTCACCCGCGGCCAGCCGGAACAGGGCGCCGAGCTGGCCGACGACCTGCAGCGTTGCGTCGACCTCTACGGGCCGAGGAGCATCGCCGCCTGTTTCGTGGAGCCGATCGCCGGCTCGACCGGCGTGCTGGTGCCGCCCAAGGGCTATCTCGAGCGGCTGCGCCAGATCTGCGACAAGCACGGCATCCTGCTGGTGTTCGATGAGGTGATCTGCGGCTTCGGGCGCACCGGCAAGGCGTTCGCGGCCCAGAGCTTCGGCGTCATGCCGGACATGATCACCATGGCCAAGGCGCTGACCAACGGCGCCCTGCCGATGGGCGCGGTGGCGGCGAGCGAGAAGGTGTATCACACCATCACCAGCGCCGCGCTCGACGGCGCTGTGGAATTCTTCCATGGCTATACCTATTCCGCCCATCCGGCGGCCTGCGCCGCCGGCATCGCCGCGCTCGACATCTTCGAGCGCGAGGGCCTGTTCGAACGGGCGGCGGCGATGTCGGACTATTTCCTCGACCGCATGTTCGACCTCAAGAGCATCAAGGCGGTCACCGACATCCGCGGCTACGGCATGCTGGCCGGCATCGACCTGGCGCCGGCGGAGCGGCCGGGCCTGCGCGGCTATGAGGCCACCAAGCGGCTGTTCAAGCGCGGCCTGCACATCAAGTTCACCGGCGATTCCGGCATCTGCGCCCCGGCCCTGGTCGCTGAGAAGCGCGATATTGACGAAATCTGCGCTATCTTCCGCGAGGTGTTTTCCGAATACTGACCGGCAAGAACGAATCGCCGGTTTCTGGGAGGGGGCTGCGGCCCGGGGCATGTCAGACCGCCGCTATATCGCGGAGCCGCAAT
>DATFDU010000528.1:0-2312 GCA_035251915.1 Dongiaceae bacterium
CGCGCCCCCATCGCCTGAATCCTTCGCTCGCTGCCCCCGCCCCAACCCTCCCCCGTTCCGGCTAGGGGATGCACACATTTTGGTGCGACGGAGTGACTCGGGGTGAAGATTGCGGGTTCCCATTGGTGGGTTCCATGTGATTCTGTGGCGGACACTTTGGTTGTTCCGGAGTGTCGGCATGTCGTTGGACGCATTGATGTTGGGCCAGTTCGGAGATCGTCGCCTCGACAAAAGGGGGCGGCGCTGCTCCGCGGCATGGTCGTGGGATCGACGGCATGCCTGCGTCGGGTCGGTGGCGGGCAGCGGCGCCATCAAGTCGGCTTTGGGCGCTTTCTGGCGAACCGCAGGGTGACGGTTGATCGGCTGATCGCCGGATGGAGCGATCAGACCGCGATGGCGGCCAGCGGCCGGCATGTGCTGGCGATCCAGGACACCAGCGAGATCAACTTCCGCACCACGAGCGAACGCCAGCGCGGTCTGGGCGAGATCGGCAAGGGCGGCCGCGCCCGAGGGGTGCTGCTGCACGCCATGTTGGCGCTCGATGCGCACACGGGCGCCTGCTTGGGCTTGGCAGGCGGCCAGATCTGGACGCGCAAGGGCCGGGTCAAGGTTGCGCACCAGAAACGCCGGTCCGCCGACAAGGAATCCCATCGCTGGATCGCGACGGCCGAGCAGGGCAAGCAAACCTTGGCGGCGGCCAGCGTGGTGACGATGGTGGGCGACCGAGAGAGCGACATCTTCGCGGTCTGGGCACGGGTGCCGGAAGAGAACGTCCACCTGATCACACGCTCGATGCACGATCGGCGACTGGCGGATGGCAGCTTTCTCTATGAGACCGCGGCGTCCTTCCCGGTGTGCGGAACGCGCACCATTGCCTTGCCGGAGCGGGACCATAAGCGCACCGCCAGATCGGCCAAGCTGAGCCTGCGGTTCGGCGCGGTCGAGCTGGCATGTCCCCGCAACACCGCCGAGCAGGGCCTGCCCGGGTCCGTGCCGCTGACCTTGATCGAGGTCAGCGAGCAAGACCCGCCACGAGGCGTTGAACCGGTCGATTGGCGCCTGCTCACGACCCATCCCGTCACGGATGCCAAGGCCGCTTGGCAGATCGTCGACTGGTATAAGATGCGCTGGGCCATCGAGCAGTTCTGGCGCCTGCTCAAGCTGCAGGGCCTCAGGCTCGAAGACAGCCAGATCCAGACCGCCGAGCGCCTCATCAAACTGACCGCAATTGCCGCCAAGGCAGCCGTCACCACCTTCCAACTCCTGCAGGCGCGCAACGGGCGCGAGCAGGAACCGGCGTCCCTCGCGTTCGCGGACCACGAAATTGTCCTGCTCGACAAGCTGAACGTCCAAACCGAGGGTGCAACAGCACTTCAGAAGAACCCTCACCCCAAAGCTAGCCTCGCTTGGGCGGCGTGGATCATCGCCAGGCTCGGCGGCTGGGACGGATATCCCTCCTCCAAGCCGCCAGGTCCGATCACATTCAAGCATGGTCTCGATCAATTCCACACAATGGCCAGAGCATGGAGACTCGCAAATGTGTGCATCCCCTAGCCGTTCCGGGGGAGGGAGGTCTGCGTATAGCCATCTGCGATTGCCCTGCGTTCCGGGGGAGGGAGGCGCCGCGCGCCCTTCAATGCAGCTGCTGGCTCAGCTCCTGCAGCAGCCTTGCGGCGCGCTGGCGCTGCTGGTCGGTCTCGGCGAGCTCGAGATAGCGGGTGAGCGACCGGCGCGCGGCCAGGAGGTTGTCGAGCCGGATGTTGAGGATGCCGCTTTCGCGCCACAAATCGGCCTGGTTCGGCGACAGCCACAGCATGCGCTGCAGCGCGCGCTCGGCGCCGGCCAGGTCGCCTTCCTGGATGCGCCGCACCTTGATGTTGTTCTGCAGGCGCAGCAGCACCTGGCGGTTTTCCAGCGCGGTGAAATGCTCGGGCTTCAGCTCGGTGCGGTCGTTGGATTGCGACTTCAGCATCTGCCGCAGGTCGCGGATCGAGCGGGTGACGCCGCCGCCGAACGGGTCGATGATGGCCGCCTGGCGTCCGCCATGCAGGCGGATCACGAAATGGCCGGGAAAGTTCAGCCCCTCGATGCGCCAGCCGAGCGTGCGCGCCGCGTGGATGTAGAGGATGGAGAGCGCGACCGGCAGCCCGCGCCGCCGCTGCATCACCTCGACCAGGTCCGCGTTGCGCAGATCGTCATAGCTCTCCTGGTCGCCGCGATAGCCGAACTTCTCCGCCATCACATAGCGCAGCGCGTCGCAGAACGCTTCCAGCTTGTCGTCGCTGGGCGCCAGTTGATCCAGTGCCGCGGCG
>DATFDU010000529.1:0-9895 GCA_035251915.1 Dongiaceae bacterium
TCCGAGCCGATCGCGAAGATTCCCTCGCACCGCGCCCTCGCGTTGCTGCGTGGCCGCAACGAGGAGGTGCTGTCGCTGGCCCTGGTGCTGGACGAGGAGCCGAAGGGCAAGGAACTCGGCCCCTGTGAACGGCAGATCGCCGCGCGATTCGGGATCGTGGACCGCAACCGGCCGGCTGACGCATGGCTGCAGGAAGTCGTGCGCTGGACCTGGCGCGTGAAGCTGCGCCTGCATATCGAGGTCGAGCTGATGACGCGGCTGCGCCAGCGGGCGGAGACCGAGGCGGTGCGCGTGTTCGCCGCCAACCTGAAGGACATCCTGATGGCGGCGCCCGGCGGCGGCCGGGCCACCATCGGCCTCGACCCGGGGCTGCGGACCGGCGTGAAGGTCGCGGTGCTGGCCGCCACCGGCAAGGTGCTGGAGACCGCGACGATCTATCCGCACGAGCCGCAACGGCGTTGGGACGAGTCGGTGGCGGTCCTGGCTGCGCTGGCGGCGCGCCACCAGACCGAGTTGATCGCGATCGGCAACGGCACGGCGTCGCGCGAAACCGACCGCTTGGCGGCCGAGCTGATCAAGCTGCATCCGCAGTTGAAGCTGACCAAGATCGTCGTGTCCGAAGCCGGCGCGTCGGTCTATTCGGCCTCGGAATATGCCTCCAAGGAGCTGCCGTCGCTCGATGTGTCGCTGCGCGGCGCGGTCTCGATCGCGCGCCGTCTGCAGGACCCGCTGGCGGAGCTGGTCAAGATCGATCCGAAGTCGATCGGCGTCGGCCAGTACCAGCACGACGTCAACCAGGCCCAGCTGTCCGAGACGCTCGATGCGGTGGTGGAGGATTGCGTCAATGCCGTGGGTGTCGACGTCAACCTGGCATCGGCCAAGCTGCTGGCGCGGGTCTCGGGCCTCAATGACGGGCTGGCGCAGAACATCGTGACGCATCGCGACCAGAACGGCCCGTTCCGGTCGCGCCAGGAGCTGTTGAAGGTCTCGCGCCTTGGTCCCAAGGCATTCGAGCAGTGCGCCGGCTTCCTGCGCATCCGCGATGGCGCCGATCCGCTCGATTCCTCCGCCGTGCATCCGGAAAGCTATCCGATGGTGCGCCGCATCCTCGCTCATCTGAAGTCCGAGATCCGCGCGTTGATCGGCGATGCGGGCGTGCTGCGCAGCCTCAAGCCCGAGCAGTTCGCCGACGACCAATTCGGCGCGCCGACGGTGACCGACATCCTGAAGGAGCTGGAGAAGCCCGGTCGCGATCCTCGGCCGGAATTCAAGACTGCGACCTTCAAGGACGGGGTCGAGGAGATGAAGGACCTCACCCCCGGCATGCTGCTGGAGGGCGTGGTCACCAACGTCGCGAACTTCGGCGCCTTCGTCGATATCGGGGTCCATCAGGACGGGCTGGTGCACGTGTCGGCCTTGGCCGACCGCTTCGTGAAGGATCCGCGGGAAGTCGTGAAGCCCGGCGATATCGTGAAGGTCAAGGTGCTGGAGATCGACCTCAAGCGCAAGCGCATCTCCCTCACCATGCGCCTGCGTGACGAGGCGGGCACGCGCCCGGCGGCAACGAGTGGCAAACCCGCCGATCGTCCGCTGTCGCAGCGCGACCGCCAGCATATGACCGACAAGCCAAAGGCGGCTGCGGCCAAGGCTCCCGACAATGCGCTGGCGGCCGCGTTCAGCAAAGCTGGCCTGACGCCGCGGAAGTAGCACGCTCGGCTTCACGAGCGGCTGCCAATGGCACTATGGTGGCGGCATGGAGCGTCATCGCGCAACGGATCGGCAGGGGGGCAGGGCAACGCGCGGCTTCGCGATGTTGCTGTTTCCCGGCTTTCCGATGATGGCGTTCAGTTCCGTGGTGGAGCCGCTGCGGGCGGCCAATGCGCTGGGCGCGGAGCCCAACTACTCCTGGATCACGGTCTCGGCCACCGACAGGCCGATCACCGCATCGAACGGCATCACCTTCACGCCCGACTTCCGCCTGGCCGAGCGGCCGGCGGCCGACTACATCGTGGTCTGCTCGGGCGGCGATGCCGACCAGCTGACCGCGCAGGCGCCGATCAAGTGGATCCGCGCCAACCTGCGCCGCGGCGCGCATCTCGGCAGCGTGGCGGACGCCGCCTTCTACCTGGCGCGTGCGGGGTTGCTGGACGACTACGCCTGCACCTTGCACTGGCGCAGCCAGCCGGCCTTTGTCGAAGCCTTTCCTCATATTGAGCTCAAGCGCAGCGTCTATGTCATCGACCGCACGCGCTTCACCTCGGCCGGCGGCGTCGGCGCCTTCGACATGATGCTCGACATCATCCAGCGTCATCATGGCGAAGAGATGGCGCGCGGCGTCGCCGAGTGGTTCGTGCATGACCGCATCCGCGCCAATGCCGACCGCGAGAAGCTGCAGCTCCGCCTGCGCACCGGCATCCGCAACGACCTGGTCCTGGCGGCCGCGGCACGCATGGAAGAGCGGATGGAGCGCGGCGAGACCGTCGCGCAGATTGCGCGCAAGCTGGGCGTGTCGGTGTGGAAGCTCGATCGCGCCTTCCGTGCCGACCTCAGGACCAGCCCAGGGGATTATTTCCGGCAGATGCGCATGGAACGCGCCAGCGACCTGCTGATTCATTCCAGCCTGCCGATCCACGAGGTGGGGCTTGCGTGCGGCTATACCGACTTCCCCGCGTTCGTGCGGGCCTTTCGCCGGACCTACCGCAAGACACCGGGCGATCTGCGGCGCTGATCGCGGAACTCTCTGCCGCTCATCCAGCACATAAAACACTAAAAATGGCACATCGACTGCCGGCGGACTTGCCGCATGATTTTCGTGACCTGGGAGACGTCATGAAGTTCATCGCATCCGATCCGGCGCAGGAGTCCGACCTCCACGGCCCCATGCGGCATCCGCAGATCGTCGATACCTCGAACGGCATGTGGCTGTCGGACACCGAGCCGCCGGCGGTCGACACCAAGAAGCTGCGCGACGGCCGCCTTGCAAGGCTGCGCGCCTGGATGGCGCGGGCCGGCTATGGCGGCGTGGTCCTGCTGGACCCGTACAACCAGCGCTACGCCACCGGCACGCGCAACATGTTCGGCTATTTCCTGCGCAACTCGACGCGCTACTTCTTCGTGCCGGTCAGCGGCCCGATCGTCCTGTTCGACTATCCGCAGAGCTATCACGTCAGCACTGTGGTCGACACGGTGGACGAAGTGCGGCCCAGCAAGCTGGTCTGGTCCTCGGTCTCCGGCCGCGACAACGAGACCGCCGGCCCGTTCGCCGAGGAGCTTGCCGAGCTGATGCGCGCCCATGGCGGCGGCTCGACCAAGATCGGCATGGACCGCTGCAGCCACCTCCAGGCCCTGGCGCTGGAGAAGAGCGGCCTGCAGGTCGAGGACTGCCAGGGCGAGATCCTCGCGGTTCGCGCCGTGAAGACGCCCGAAGAGATCCAATGCCTGCAGATCAGCATGACTGGCGCCGAATCGGCCGTTGCCGCCGTGCGCAGCGCCATCAAGCCGGGCATCACCGAGAACGAGCTGTTCGCCGTCATGTATCACGAGGTGATCCGCCAGGGTGGCGAATTTATTGAGACCCGGCTGCTCACCTCCGGCCAGCGCACCAACCCGTGGTTCAACGAAACCAGCGGCCGCCGCGTGCGCCCCGGCGAGCTGGTCGCGCTCGATACCGACATGATCGGCTGCTACGGCTACTACTCGGACTTCTCCCGCACGTTCCGCTGCGGCCCGGGCAAGCCGACGCCCTACCAGAAGATGCTGTACCGCATGTCCTACGACCAGGTGCAGCACAATGTCGGCATCATCAGGCCGGGCCTGACTTTCCGCGAAGTCGCGGACAAGGCCTGGAAGATCCCCGCCAAGTTCGTCGAGCAGCGCTACACCTCGGTGATGCACGGCGTCGGCATGCATGGCGAGACGCCGTTCATCGCCCATGCGATGGATTTCGCCACCTACGGGCGCGAGGGCGTTCTGCAGCCCGGCATGGTGGTCAGCGTCGAAAGCTATATCGGCGAGAAGCACGGCCGTGAGGGCGTGAAGCTCGAGGAAGAGGTGCTGGTGACAGAGACCGGCGCCGAGCAAATCTCACGCTTCCCGTTCGAGGACGAACTGCTGGAGGCGCAGATCTGAATGCGGCAGATGCTGACCCTCGATCCCGAGCGCACCGCCCTGCTGCTGGTGGATCTGCAGGAGGAGCAGAAACACGTGCCCGAATACACGGTCGAGGGCATCGACGACATCCTGGCAAATGGCCGCCGGTTGCTCGACGCCGCCCGCAGCCGCGCGGTCAGGGTGTTCTACGCCGCCTACAAGCGCGACTTCGACAAGGTGCCGCCGCGCCCGCTGGAATATCGCTCCGCCGACGGCGGGCCGGCCTTCAGCAACAAGACATCGCCGCTGACCGCGATCTGCGCCGAGGTGGCCCCGCGCGCCGGTGAGCCGGTCATCTACAAGAACGATGCCAGCGCCTTCTGCGAGGGCGACCTGGAACCGTTGCTGCGCAAGGCGCGCGTCGAGTGGCTCATCGTCGCCGGCGTGTGGACCGAGGCCTGCGTCGCCGCGACCGTGCGCGACGCGATCGCCCACGCCTTCCGCGTGCTGCTGGTCAAGGATGCCTGCGGCAGCGGCACCAAGGCGATGCACCAGACCGGCATCATCAACCTGGCGAACCGGCTGAGCGGCGGCGCGGTGACCGGCACGGGAACGGCCTGCCGTTTGATGGCGGGCGAGGCGGCCGAACTCTGGGTCGCGGAACGGCCGGTGCCGCTGCTCTTCAGCTATGCCGACGCCGAAACGCTGTACGAGGCGCTGTGATGGTGCGTGCGCTTTCGCTGTCGAGCAAACAACCGATGCGACTTGCGGACTACGAGCGCCTGATCGACGGCGAGGTTTGGGAGTTCATCCGCCGCACCGACGAATGGTTCCCGCCCGAGACCATCGATTTGCCGATCGAGCGCCAGCGCGAAGTCTACGATGCGATGTGCCGTGCTTTTCATGCTGGCCGCCCGGCGAATGTCGCGACGCAGGATCTGGCAATCGACGTTGGCGGCCGCTCGCTGCCTGCGCGCCGGTATCTCCGGGCGCAGACAAGCCCCGCGGCGACGATCGTCTACTACCACGGCGGCGGCTTCATCCTCGGCGGGCTCGACAGCCACGACGACATCTGCGCTGAGCTCTGCGCTGGCACCCGCTACGACGTCGTTTCGGTGGATTACCGCCTGGCGCCGGAGCACCTGCATCCGGCGGCCTTCGTCGATGCCTTGGCCACGTTCACGTCGGCCGCGGCGGCGAATGACCTGCCGCTCGTGCTGTGCGGCGAAAGCGCCGGCGGCAACCTGGCGGCCGCGGTGGCCCATGCCACCCGTTGCCATGCGCGGCCCGCGGCGGGCCAGGTCCTGGTCTATCCCAGCCTCGGCGGCGACATGGGCCGTGGCTCCTGTCTCACGCACGCCGACGCGCCGATGCTGAGCACGCGCGACGTGCTGTTCTATCGCGACGTCCGCTTCGGCGCCGGCAGCTATGTCGAGGATGCGCGGGTCGCGCCTCTCGCCGACCGCGATTTCTCCGGCCTGCCGGCGACCATTGTCTTCACGGCGCAATGCGACCCGCTGTCCTCCGACGGCGAAGCCTATCGCGACCGCATCCTGACCGCCGGCGGCCGCGCGGCATGGCACGAGGAGCCGGGACTCGTCCACAGCTATCTGCGTGCACGCCGCATGTCGCGCCGTGCGGCGGAAGGATTCGATCGCATCGTCGCGGCGGTCGCCGCTCTGGGCAGAGGAGAGTGGCCCGGCTGATCCGCTGAACACCAAACACCAATAGGCCCGGCGAACGGGCCAGATCGTCCAGACAAGGAGGAAGACATGACCAAGATGATGCTTACCGATCGCTCCCTGCATCCGATGGCCGAGGCCGTCGCGCAGGACTTCAGACGAGGCCGCTCCAGCCGGCGCGAATTCTTCGCCACCATGGCGGCGCTCGGCGTCAGCGCCGCCGGCGCCCTGGCCCTCGGCGGCCTGACTGCGCGCAAGGCCCAGGCGGCTGAAACCCCCGTGAAGGGCGGCACCCTGCGTGTCGCCATGAACATCAAGGCGTTCCGCGATCCGCGCACCTTCGACGGCGTCGAGATGTCGAACATCGCGCGCCAGTGCAACGAGTACCTGGTGCGCTGGAACCGCGACTTCACCTTCGAGCCCTGGCTGGTGGAGGGCTGGGAAGCCAGCGACGACGCCAAGACGCTGACGCTGAAAGTGCGCCAGGGCATCACCTGGTCCAACGGCGATGCCTTCAATGCCGACGACGTGATCCACAACATCACGCGCTGGTGCGATGCCAATGCGGAGGCGAACTCGGTGTCGACCCGCATGGGCGCGCTGGTCGACCCGAACACCAAGAAGGCGGTGGAAGGCGCGATCGAGCGGGTGGACGACTACACCGTGCGCCTCAACCTGCCGAAGCCGGACATCTCGCTGATCGCCGGCATGGCAGACTATCCCGCGCTGATCATGCATCGCTCCTACGACGGCAGCAACGATGCGCTGACGGCGATGGCCATCACCACCGGCCCCTGCGAGCTGGTGAGCTGGGACGCGGCGCTGGGCGCCGAGGTGCGGCGCAAGGACAAGCCGTGGTGGAAGGGCGAATACTGGCTGGACGGCGTCAAGTGGATCGACTACGGCGCCGACCCGACGGCGCTGATCGGCGCCTTCGAATCCGGCGAGATCGACACCAACCACGAGACCGGCGCCGATACCGTCGCCCTGGCCGAGGCCGCGGGCATGACCAACTCGGAGATCGCCACCGGTTCCACCATCGTGGCGCGGCTCAACGTGAACGCCGAGCCCTACACCGATGTCCGCGTGCGCCGCGCCGCGCAATTGGCGGTCGACAATGCGGTCGTGCTCGAGCTCGGCCTCAACAACAAGGGCCTGCCGGCGGCCAACCATCATGTCAGCCCGGTCCACATCGAATATGCCGACATCGGCCCGCATGTCCGCGACGTGGAGCAGGCCAAGAAGCTGCTGGCCGAGGCCGGCAAGTCGGATCACGAATACGAGCTGATCTCGCTCGACGACGACTGGCAGAAGTCGACCGCCGACGCGATCGCCGGCCAGATGCGCGACGCCGGCCTCAAGGTGAACCGCAAGGTCATCCCGGCGGCGACCTTCTGGAACGACTGGACCAAGTATCCCTTCTCCTGCACCGAATGGCTGGGCCGGCCGCTGGGCGTGCAGGTGCTGGCGCTGGCCTACAAGTCCGGCGTGCCGTGGAACGAGAGCGGCTACTCCGATCCGGAGTTCGACGCGCTGCTGGAGAAGGCGCTGGCGACGCCCGATACGGAAGCTCGCCGGGCAATCATGGCGAGTATCGAAAAGGTGCTGCGCGATTCCGGCGTGATCATCCAGCCTTACTGGCGCGCCGTCTATCGCACTTACCGTACAGGGGTGCATGGCTGCGACCAGCATCAGGCGCTGGAGCAGCATTTCGACAAGGCCTGGATCGAAGCCTGAGCCTGGAGGTCTGACCGAAGCGAGGGGTCGCGCCGGCCGCGACCCCTCCTTCGCCTGTTGCAGGGAGACAGGATGGGACGGTTTATCCTGAAGCGCCTGGGCGTGATGGCCTTGACCGCGTTCTGCCTGACCTTCGCGGTCTTCGTGCTGACCAATCTGCATCCCAGCCTGGAAAAGCTCGCGAAGAACCAGGTCAACACCCGCATGACCGATGCGCAGGTGGAGCAATGGCTCGCCAACAATGGCTATGGCGCGCCGCTGCTGTGGCGCTACGGCGAGTGGCTGGGAGTCGTTCCCGGCTGGACCGGCGCGGCCGAGAACGGCAAGCCGACCGGCCGCTGCGTGCAGCCCGATGTCCCGCCGGAGCAGACGCCGCGCTTCTGCGGCGTGCTGCAGGGCTATTTCGGGTTCTCGACCGTCTTCCAGCAGCCGGTGGGCGGCATCATCGCCGAGCGGGTCGCGCTGACCGGCTGGCTGATGCTCTGGGTCATGGTGGTGATGGTGCCGATGGCGCTGATCGTCGGCGTGCTGGCCGGCATGCGCGAAGGCTCGCGCCTCGACCGCGGCCTGTCGGTCTTCTCCATCGCCAGCACCGCGACGCCGGAATATGTCTCCGGCGTCGTGCTCATCGCCGTGTTCGCCAGCACCAGCTTCGGCTTGCAGTGGTTCAAGGCCTCCGCCGCCTCAGCCATGGACAAGATGACATTGGAGAATTTCACTCTGCCAGTCCTGACCATGGCGCTCTACGGCATGGGCTACATCGCCCGCATGACCCGCGCCTCCATGGCGGAGGTCATGACGGCGCAGTATGTCCGCACCGCGCATCTGAAGGGGCTCAGCTTCGGCGCGGTGGTGCTGAAGCACGCCTTGCGCAACGCCCTGATCGCGCCCTTCACCGTCATCATGCTGCAGTTCCCCTGGCTGCTGACCGGCGTCGTCATCGTCGAAGCCCTGTTCAGCTACAAGGGCTTCGGCTGGACCCTGGTGCGCGCGGCCGACAACAACGACATCGAGCTGCTGCTCTCCTGCTCCATCGTCGCCGTCGTCGTGGTGCTGCTGACGCAGCTCATCTCCGACATCGGCTACATCTTCCTCAATCCGCGCGTCCGGGTGAGCTAGGGCATGGGCGCGCTCGAGATCACCGGCCGCATCCTGCTGCAGTTCTGGCCCGTCTGGCTCGGGCTGGCGGCGATCTTCGCGCTCTCTTTCCGCTTCAAGGCGCGGCTCGGCCTTTATGGCCGGCTGATGGACAGTGGCATCGGCAAGGCCGGGCTGTTCGTCGTGCTGTTCTGGCTGCTGACTGCGATCTGCGCCGATCTCATCATCACCGTGGGCCCGCTGGACCAGCTCGCCGGCATGAAGAACGCGGCGCCGGGCACGGCCGTGCCGGGCGTCGAGGGTCAGTACTACCTCCTGGGCGGCGACAACCTGGCGCGCGATGTGTTCAGCCGCATGGTGGTGGGCAGCAGGACCGTGCTGGCGATCGCGCCGGCGGCGACGCTGTTCGCCTTCATGATCGCCTTCACGTTGGGGCTGCCTGCCGGTTATTTCGGCGGCCGGTTCGACACCGTCCTCAGCTTCATCGCGAACCTGGTCCTGGCTTTTCCGGTCATCCTGCTGTTCTACCTGCTGGTGACGCCGGAGATCCGCGCCAGCGGCATCCCGATGTTCGCCGCCGCCCTCCTGTTCCTGTTCCCGATCATATTCGCCGTGCTGCTGCTGTGGTCGCGCTTCGACACCCAGCGCGGCAAGCTTGCCCTCTACCTGGCGATCGCGTTGCCGCTTGGCCTCTGGGCCTATTCCGGCCTCGCCTTCAATGCCGATCCGCTCGGCGTGTTCGCGATGGATGCGAACCTGCTCAACATCTTCGTGTCGGTGGTGTTCGTGAACGCGCCGGCGGTGTTTCGCATCGTGCGCGGCCTCACCATCGACATCCGCACCCGCGACTATGTGGCGGCGGCGCAGACCCGCGGCGAGAATCCCTGGTACATCATGCTGTGGGAGATCCTGCCCAACGCGCGTGGGCCGCTGATCGTCGATTTCTGCCTGCGCATCGGCTACACCACCATCCTGCTCGGCACCCTCGGCTTCTTCGGTCTTGGCGTCAGTCCCGAGAGTCCGGACTGGGGCATGACCATCAACGAGGGGCGCAAGCTGCTGGCGATCTACCCGCACTCCGCGCTGGCGCCTGCCTTGGCCCTGATGTCGCTGGTGCTCGGCCTCAACATGCTCGCCGACGGCCTGCGCGAGCAATCGCTGAAGGACTAGGGCATGACCGAGCAGGCACCCATCCTCGAGATCGAGAATCTCAGCATCTCCTTCTTCACCAGCAAGGGCGAGATCCCGGCGGTGATGGACTTCTCCTGCCGCATCATGCCGGGCGAGGC
>DATFDU010000530.1:0-4844 GCA_035251915.1 Dongiaceae bacterium
CCGACGCCGCCGGGCAAGACCGACCGCTGCATGGTGATCGAGATCGCGCTGGTCACCGGCCGGACCCTGGCGGCCAAGCGCGCCGCCTATGCCGCGATCGCGCGCAACATCAAGGCGGCCTTCGGCATCGAGGCCAGCGACCTCCGCATCGTGCTGGAAGAGGTCGATCTCGAGAACTGGGGCATCAACGGCAAGCCCGCCAGCGAGCTCTAAGCGGAGCGCAGCGAGACGGGCGCGGTTCCGTCGCGCCCGACGGCGTCCAGCAGCCACGCGCGGAACGCCCGCACCGCCGGCTGGGCCATGTTCTCCGGCAGATAGACCAGATGGTAGGCCATGCCCTTCGACAGGCCCTGCGGCAGGGGCGCGACTAGCCGCTCCGACGAGAGCTCGTCGCCGATCAGGGAACGACGCGCCAGGATGATTCCCTTGCCCGCGACGGCGGCCTGCACGCCGATGGCGGTGTCAACGAAGAGCGGGCCGAGCCGCCAGTCGAAGTCGACGTTCTGGGCCGCGAACCACAGGCGCCAGTCGTCGCGCGTCTCGATGTGCAGCAGGCGATGATGCAGGAGGTCGGCCGGCCTCCTGACGCGGCCCTTGCCGGCGAGCAGGCGCGGGCTCGCGACCGGCACCAGATCGTCGTCCAGCAGCTTCTCGCTCACCAGGCCGGGATAGCGGCCATTGCCGTGGCGCACCGCGAGATCGACCTGCTCGATCTTGAGGTCGAGCAGCCGGGTCGATGCGTCGATGCGCACGTCGATGTCGGGATGCCGATCCTGGAACTGCTGCAGCCGCGGCACCAGCCATTGCACCGCGAAGCCTGGCGTGCAGGTGATGCAGATCGAGCGCGGCGCGCGGCCGGAAGACAGCTCCTCGGTGGCGGCCGCGATCTGGTCGAGGGCGGCGCTGACGGCGGCCAGATAGGCGCGGCCTTCCGCATTCGCCTGCACCTGACGGGCGCGCCGCTCCAGCAGCGGAAAGCCGACCCACTGCTCCAGATTCTGGACTTGCTGGCTGATGGCGCTCGGCGTCACGTTCAGCTCGTGGGCGGCGCGCTGCATGCTGTTCAGCCGCGCGCTCGCCTCGAAGGCGCGCAAGGCGTTGAGCGGCGGCAGGTTTCGCTTCATCGATTAGAAATTCTAACTCTATAGGTTAGAGCTTCGCGTTTGATGTCAGCGATGATTAATGCCATATCGAAGCGCGCTGCGCCAGACCTCAAGGATATCTAATGCTTCCGATCGCCGGCCGCTGGTTCGAGATCCGCAGGGTGAGCGACGGCATCACCCTGCTGCGGGAGCCGCATGTCGTGCCGCTCATGCGCTGCAACATCTGGCACGTCCGCGGGCGCGACCGCGACCTCATGATCGACACCGGCATGGGCATCGCCTCCTTGCGTGACGCCGCCCGGCACCTGCTCGACAAGCCTGTGACGGCGGTCGCGACTCACACCCATACCGACCATGTCGGCAGCCATCATGAGTTCGAGCACACGCTGGTACACGAACTGGAGGCCGACGAGCTGCGCTCGCCGCGCGACCGCGGCACGTTGCTGGCCTCGGTCATGGGCAGCGCGGAGATCGCCAAGTTGGCCAAGGCCGGCTATCCGTTCGACGGCGACCTGATCACCGCGCTCCCCTCCGCCGGCTACGACATGGCAGGCTATCGCCTGCAGGACGCGCCGGTCACCGAGATCGTGACCGAGGGCGATGTGGTGGATATCGGCAACCGGCATTTCGAGGTGCTGCATCTGCCCGGCCATTCGCCCGGCAGCATCGGGCTATGGGAGGCAAAGACCGGCACGCTGTTCTCCGGCGATGCGATCTATGACGGGCCGCTGCTGGACGAGATCGACGGCGCCGACATCCCGGCCTATGTGCGCACCATGAAGCGGCTGCGCGCGTTGCCGGTCGAGATCGTGCATGCCGGCCACGATCCCAGCTTCGGCCGTGCGCGTCTGGTCGAACTGTGCGATGCCTACCTGGCGAAACGGACCTGAGAGCCACGCTATGATCAAGTTCAAACTGGACGCGCGCTGGGCCATCGTGACAGTGGGGTTCGTCGCGCTCAGCCTCGCCTTCTCCGGGCGCAGTATGCTGAGCCTCGCGATGGACGAATGGACGCGCGAGTTCGGCTGGACCAAGGCGGCGATCTCCAGCGTCATGACCGTCACCCTGGTGTTGATGGCGGGGCTGGCGCCGCTGGTCGGCTACGCGATCGATCGCAGCGGGCCGCGCGTCATCCTGACCGGCGGCCTCGTCATGGTCGGCGCCAGCTCGGCGGTGCTCGCCGGCATGGATTCCATGCTGGCCTTCATCATCGGGTTTGCGGTGCTGGGTGCGCTCGGCTTCGGCCTGGTCGCCACCCACGCGGTCAGCAGCGCGGTCGCACGCAGCTTCGACGTGGGGCAGGGGCGGGCGGTCGGCATCGCGACCTCCGGCTCGACCGCGGGGCAGTTCGTGTTCATGCCGATCCTCGGCCTGGTGCTGGCCGGCGGCGGCTGGCGGCTGGGCTACGAAGCGCTCGCCGGCGCCTGCCTGGTCGTCGCGATCGTCGCCTGGTGGCTGCTGCGCAATGCCGGCGCCGCCACCGCAGCACGCGGCGCCGCCGATGGCATGCACGAGAGCTTTCTCGTGCGCGTCGGCTACCTGCTGCGCCGGCCGACCTTCCACGGCCTGTTCTGGAGCTTCCTGCTGTGCGGCTACACCTCGACGGGCGTGGTCGAGACGCACCTCATCCCGTTCGCGCAATTCTGCGGGATCCCGCCGGCGCCGAGTGCGCTCGCCTTCGGCATCCTGATGGGCGTCAACACGCTGGGCATGGTGGCGGCGGGCTACCTCACCGACCGCATGAACCGGACCGTCCTGCTGGCGAGCATCTACTTCTTCCGCTCGCTCACCTTCCTGATGCTGCCGCTGCTGATCCAGGAGACCGCGATCCTGTGGATCTTCGCTTTCCTGTTCGGCGTCTTCGACTACGCGACGGTCCCGCCGACCGCCAGCCTCGCCGCCTCGCATCTCGGCAAGGCGCGGGTCGGCACCGCCATGGGCCTCATCTCGGCAGGCCACGCCATCGGCGCGGCGATGGGCGCGTTCGCCGGCGGCTACATCTTCGATGCGACCGGCGGCTATACCTGGCTGTGGTCGAGTTCGTTCGGCCTCGCGCTGGCGGCGGCGATGATCGCGGGGCTGGTGCCGGCACGCAGCCGTGCCGCCGCGCTCGCCTGAGGCACGTTCAGCGGGTCGAGGGAATCTCCATGACCATCGGCTTGCAGGTGCCGGCGGCAAGATCGAAGACCAAGCGCTGATCCAGCACCTCGAGAGCTCGGCCATAGAAATGGATGTGCCGGATCACAGGTGCATCGACATTGGCGACTGCGTGAATATCATCCGGCATCAGGGTAATGCTGTGCCCCGGCTCGACGCGCACCTGTGCGCGTTCCTGCAGCCTGGCTTTTCCTGGTTCCGATGCATCGTCGAGACGATCATAGAGGTAGTTGATTTCGCAGCCCTCGACCGCGGCAATACAGGCCCAGGTTGTGTGGTTATGCGGCGGAACGCGCCTGCCTCGGTACATAGCATTGAGATAGAGCGCGAACGTGCGATCCGGGTCCTCGCTCACCAGATAGCGCTTCTGGCGCTCGGCTTCGGTCGGCGAACGGAATTCGGTCTCCGACCAGAGATGAGTCCGCGCGGCCAGGGACTCCAGCTTGCGAGCAATGTCGGCAAGAGCGTCGTGCGACAGCGATCTCTCCGCCAGAACTGTCTTGGCATGGGCAATAAGCTCGGCAACTCGTTGCCGGCGTTCCTGTGCGTGCATGACGGCCCCGAGGGACGAACCTGCGGAGTAGACGCCTGTTGAGGACGCCCGTCAAATCACGGCTGGGCCGCTCGTCGATCGTTAGACGTTGAACCGGAAGTGCAGCACGTCGCCGTCCTGCACCACGTAGTCCTTGCCTTCGGAGCGCAGCTTGCCGGCGTCTCTGGCGCCGGCCTCGCCGCCGCAGGCGATGAAGTCGTCGTAGGCTATGGTCTCCGAGCGGATGAAGCCGCGCTCGAAATCGGTGTGAATGACGCCGGCGGCTTCCGGCGCGCGGGCGCCGTGGCGCACGGTCCAGGCGCGCGCTTCCTTGGGGCCGACCGTAAAGAAGGTGATGAGGTCGAGCAGCGCATAGCCGGCGCGGATCACGCGCGCAAGGCCGGTCTCGTGCAGCCCGAGCGAAGACAGGAACTCAGCCTTCTCCGCTTCGTCGGTCAGCTGGGCGACCTCCGCTTCGATCGCGGCGGAGATCACCACTGAGACCGCGCCCTCCGCCTTGGCGCGCGCTTCGACCTTCTTGGAATAGGCGTTGCCGGTGGCCGCCGCGCTCTCATCGACGTTGCACACATAGAGCACGGGCTTGCCGGTCAGCAGCTGCAGCTGCTTGAATTGCGGCTTCTGCTCGGCCGAGAGCGAGGCGATCACGGTGCGCGCCGGCTTGCCCGCGCGCAATGCTTTCAACGCCGGCTCCATCACGTCGATCTGCGCCTTCAATTCCCTGTCGCCGCCCTTGGCGCGCTTGACCGCCGCGTCATAGCGCTTCTCGAGACTCTCCATGTCGGACAGCATCAATTCGGTCTCGACCGTCTCGGCATCGCGGATTGGGTCGATGGAATTCTCGACATGGGTGACCTCGCCGTCGAAGCAGCGCAGTACCTGCACGACGGCGTCGACTTCGCGGATGTTGCCGAGGAACTGGTTGCCGAGGCCTTCGCCCTTGCTGGCGCCGCGCACCAGGCCGGCGATGTCGACGAACTCCAGCTGGGTCGGGATGATCTTCGCCGACTTGCCGAGCACCGCGAGCTTGTCGA
>DATFDU010000531.1:0-3818 GCA_035251915.1 Dongiaceae bacterium
CTGGTCGCCGTGCAGGATGCAATTCTCCCCGCCCTCCTCGTAATTGAGGACGAACTGGACGGCGACCCGCGCGCCGCCCGGCCAGTCGGCCGGCGGCGGGTTCCCTTCGTACCCGTTGAGATCGCGTGGATAGCTCAGCATCGCACCCCTATTTCACCATAAAACGCCGGCGCATTGTCAGCCCAGGTCCGATCTTTTCCCGATTCTTTGAAAGTGCCTCAAAGGCCGGGTAAGAAGGCGCGATCATGGCCAGACCACCGCTCTCCCCCGCTGAGACCCAGGCGCGCCTGCTGTACCGCGACGGCCTGATCCTGGTGCTGGACAAGCCGGCCGGGCTGCCGGTCCATGCCGGGCCGGGCGGCGGGCCCAACCTGGAGCAGTGCTTCGATGCCCTGCGCTTCGGCCTGCCGGCGCCGCCGGCGCTGGCGCACCGGCTGGACCGCGACACATCGGGCTGCCTGGTGTTGGGCCGCCACCGCAAGGCCTTGTCCAAGCTGGGGCGTCTGTTCCAGGGCGGTCTGGTCGACAAGATCTATTGGGCGGTGGTGGTCGGCGCCCCGCCGCGGGATGAGGGCCGCATCGAAGCGCCGCTGCTCAAGACCACGCGCAAGGATGGCGGCTGGCGCATGGTGGTCGATGCCAAGGGCCAGAAGGCTGCCACGGATTATCGCGTGCTTGGATCGGGCGAGGGCCTGACCTGGCTGGAGCTGAACCCGCAGACCGGCCGCACCCACCAGGTGCGGGTGCATTGCGCCGAGCTGGGCTGCGCGATCCTGGGCGAGCCGATGTATGGCACCCTCGCCGCCGAGCAGCGGAAGCAGCCTCTGCATCTCCATGCGCGCGGCATCGTGCTGCCGCTCAGCAGGAACAAGCCGCCGATCGCGGTGACCGCGGAGCCGCCGGAGCATATGCGTGCGGCGCTCAGATCCTGTGGCTGGCGCTAGAGCGCGGTGGCGGCTGCCAGCGCGACAAAGCCGATCAGCGCGCAGCAGGCGCGGGCGACGTGCGAGTATTCCCAGCGATTGCGCAGGCGCGTCCAATCCTCGCCGATCCGTTCGCCCGACGGATTGAAGAAGGCGGCGCCGGCCTTTCCAAGCTTCTGGTCCGCGACCCAGAACTTGTTCACGGCATGCGTCAGCACCCAGTAGAGCCCGTGCATGAGCAGCAGCGCGAGCAGGGCGATGAAGGTCAGCAGATGGGCAAGCGTATCGGACGGCGTGAGTACAAGGAGCACGAGGATCGCGATGATCGCACCGAACTCTCCAAAGAAAGCGCCGATGGTAAAGCCGGGATAGTAGATGGATTGTACCGCGACATAGTTGTCCTTGCCGAGCCGCATCTTGCCCGGCAGCTCCAGCGCGTGCGCCAGCGTCAGGCTGACGCCGATCGCGACCAGTACGAGAGTCACAACCTGTACAATCGGCAACATCGCGGCACCTCCGTTCTGCGCCATCAACAGATGGAGCCGGACGACGTTCCTCGCTTCATGCGGGCAGCACGGCGACCGCTTCGACCTCGAACAGCATGCCGTCGAGCGCCAGGCGCGGCACCGGGACCAGGGTGCAGGCTGGCTTCGGCCCAGTGCCCAGCGCCGCAGTCAGCTCCTCGCCGAACACCTGCAGGCGCTGCTCGCTGTGGTCGACGATCAGCACGGTGAGCTTGGCGATGTCCGACATCCGCGCGCCGGCTGCCGCGACGGCGATTGCGAGATTGCGCAGCGCCTGCCGCACCTGCAGCCCGAAATCGGGTGCCAGCTTGCCATCCTCGGTCTCGCCGCCCTGGCCGGCGATGAAGATCAGGCGCGATCCGGCGACGACGCTGGCGACGTGCGAATAACCGTTGGGCGCCGGATCGTAAAGTCCTTCGGGATTGATCAGGGTCAAGACGTTCATCATGTGATCCTCTTGTCTTCGACAGAGGACGAGCAGCATCACGCCAACGTGACACGCGCCGGCTTGCGCGGCGGGATGGTCATGGCGGCCACGCCGAGGACGACGCAGGCAAGGCCCAGCCAGGCCGTGGAGGCCAGCGTCTCACCCAGGAGCAGGACGCCGATCGCGACGCCGATCGGCACGCGCAGGTACGCTTGCGAGGTGGTGCCGACCGAGCCGAGGGTGTGGAGCAGCCGGAAATAGATCGTGAAGGCGAGCGCCGTCGAGAACACCGACAGGGCGAGCAGCGCCAGCACGGACTCGGCGGACGGTGAAAGCTGCCAAGGCTGATCGATCGCCAGGCCGGCGGGAATGAGGATCGCCGTTCCGCACAGCATCGAGCCGGCCGCCGGCACGAGCGGATCGAGGCCCTTGAACCGCCGGCCGAAGATCGCCGCGCCGGCATAGCAGACGGTGGCGGCAACGATGGCAAGCTGCGCGACCAGCGCGTCGCCGAGGCCGCCCAGCGCCTCGAACCCCACGATCAGGCAGATGCCCGCCAGCCCAGCCACCACGCCGAGCAGCTTGCGCGCGGTGACCGCTTCGTGCCGGACGAGGGCGGCGGCGAGCAGGAAGGTGAAGATCGGCGAGGTGGAATTGAGGATGGTGGCGAGGCCGGCATCGACCGTCTTCTCGCCCCAGGCGATCAGCGTGAAGGGCACGACGCTGTTGAGGCAGGCCTGGACGAGGAAGCTCAGCCACAGGCCGCGATCCTTCGGCAGCGTGATCCCGCGCACGCGCATCACCAGGAGCAGGATGCACCCTGCGATCAAGGTGCGCGCCGCTATCAAGCTCACCGGCGGGATGGTCTCCACCCCGACCTTGATGAAGCTGTAGGAGGCGCCCCACAGCGTTGCCAATATTCCTAGCAGGGCCAGTTCCAGGGCGAGATTGGGGCTTCGAAGCGCGCTGTCCGGCACGGGTTTTCTCATAGGAACGGGTGGCCATCCTGCCATGGCATCGCGCCGATTTCATTCATCAACAGTTCGGCCGCCGCCGAACAACCGGATTGGATTGGCGCGCCCGCAGGTCTATCGTCGTGCCGGGAATTCCGATTGCCGGGGGACGTCGGAGTTGAGGGCACGCTTTCCATGACTATGGTTGCGCCTGAAGCGCCGCTGTTGCGGCCGCCGCCGGCGCGCCTGCTCGATGCCGGCGACACCGCGCCCATCGTGCATGCCCTCGATCACATTGGACGGCCGTTTGCTTCCGGCGCCGACGCGTTGGCCGGCAAGCCCATCCTGCTGTTGTTCTGCCCCGCACTCGACGAGACGAGCCTCGGTATATTCCGCGCATTGACGGCGGAGGCTGTGTTGGTCGCGATCAGCCGGCATGGGGTCGCGGAGAACGCCGCGGTGCAGGCGCACTACTCCCTGCCGTTCGCGATCCTTGCCGACACGCGCGCCGATATCTTCAAAGGCTATGGCGTCGATCCCTACCCCGCCGCACCCTCTTTCACCTTGTTCATCCTGGATGCCGGCCACCGGGTCGAACGCGTGCTGGAGCGGATGGAGCCGGCGGCGATGGCGGCGGAGGCGCTGGCGGAGCTGCGCCGGCTCGGGGCATCGCGCCCTGTTGTGCGCCTGCAAGCGCATCCGCCGGTCCTGGTCCTGCCGCGCATGCTGAGCCTGGAGGATTGCGCGTTCCTGGCCGCGGTCTGGCGCCGCGACGTGCCGGAATATCCGACCGACGGCTTCACCAACGCCGGAACCCGGCGCGAGGCCGGCGACTTCAAGGCGGTGCATGACGGCAGCTACGGCCGCGCGGTCGAATACATCGTGCAGGATGAAGCGCTGCAGCGCTTCATCGACGGCCGCCTGCGCCGGCGCCTCCTGCCGGAGATCCGGAAGGCGTTCCAGGCCACCGGCCTGCAGCGCGAAGGCTACC
>DATFDU010000532.1:0-14753 GCA_035251915.1 Dongiaceae bacterium
CCTGCTGAAGCGCGGCCTGATCGCGCGCGAGGCGCACCGGACCGACCAGCGCCTGATCCAGCTGACCTTGAGCAAGGCCGGGCGGAAAATCTACGAGGCCATCATCCCGCGGGCGCGGGCGATCGAGGCGCAGGTCACCAGGGGGTTGTCGAAAGCCGACATCGCGCAGCTGCACAAGGCGCTGGACCGCATCGGCGCGCGGTTGGATGAGATCGAATCAGGCTGAACGGTTCAAAACAAAAGCCCCGGCGTTTCCGCCGGGGCTTTCAGATGCGAAGATCGTTGGATCAGTTACGCCAGCTTCAGGTTGCCGGCGGCTTGCTTGCCGCGCTCGCTAACCACGTCGAAGCTGACCTTCTGACCTTCCGTGAGGCCGGGCAGGCCGGCGCGCTCAACCGCGGTCACGTGCACGAACACATCCTTCGACCCGTCGCTCGGTTGGATGAAGCCGAAGCCCTTTTGCGCGTTGAACCACTTCACGGTACCAGTAGCCATTCTCGTCTCTCCTAGGCTCTCAAAGCATGCGGATGTCGATGCATGCCGTTTCTCGCGCCGCGCGACTGCCGCACGGCATCTGCAACAACCTGATTTTTGGAAGCGTCTTGATCAGGCACCATCCGGAGAACCGTCGGCGCGATTAGCCAAGGCAGGCAAAAACTCGATTGCGCGCGGCATATGACACGGTGCCTAACCTCGCGTCAACCGAAATCAGCCTTAACGAAACGCCGCAATATCCTGAAAATGCTCACCAAAAGGTGTGTTTCGGCCTACGTGCTTGATTTGCGGTGCTTTCCGACGAAGCCCAAAACCGCCTCGTTGAACGGCTTCGGGTGCTCCCACATGAAGGCGTGCCCGCCCTTCGCGGTCGCGAACGCCGCCCCGGGGATGAGGCCGTGCAGCTCGCGCGACAGGTTCATCGGGATGAGGATGTCCTCGGCGCCGGCCAGCACCAGGGTCGGCACCTTGATGGTCTCGAGGCGCGACCGCGTGTCGTGGGCCTGGATCGAATTCAGCTGTGATAGGTAGGCCTCGACCGGCTGGTCGAGCGCCGCCATCGCCGCCTCGAATTCCTTCAGGGTCGCTTCCTGGGTCAGGAAGAACTCCTGGGTGAAAGCCCAGAGCGTCACATCGCGCATCACCGCCGGCACGCCCATCACCGGGGCCATGTCCTGCCACAGCTTGAACATGCGCGAGCAGAACGGGCCCGGCGCGGCGTAGGTGCAGCAGAGCGTGAGGGAGCGCAGGTCGCCCTGGTAGGCGAGGGCGTATTCCTGGCTGATCATGCCGCCCATCGACACGCCGACCAGATGGAAATCGCGCAGCTCGAGATGATCGACCAGCGCCTTGGCATCCGCGGCCATCATGGCGGTGGTGTAGAGCCCTTTCGGCCGCGACGACTTGCCGATGCCGCGATTGTCGAAGCGGAGCACGCGATAGCCGGCGCCGAGCAGGTCCTCCATCTGGCCGTACCAGGTGGTGAGGTCGTCGGCGAGGCCGTTGATCAGCACGATGGTCTCCGGCCCATCGCCCTCGAGCTCATAGTTGATCTCGACATCCGTCAGCTTGACCATCGGCATGGCTGTCTCCCCCTCTCGGACCTTGGCGTGCGCCATGATAAGGCAGGATCGCAACCGGCAGGTAGGCCGCCGAGGCTAATGCGCGATGAGCCCCCTTGCACTCTCGCCCACCAGCACCCAAATCGACGAATCACCGGCGCGGCTTCTCCTGACCGTCAAACCGCTACGGCTGATTCCATTCCATCATTTCTGCGCTCTTCGTTTCAGGGAGAAGTCGATGAAACTTGACATCAACGGACAAGTCCGTGAGGTCGACGCCGATCCGGACATGCCGCTTTTGTGGGCAATCCGCGACATCGTCGGTTTGACGGGCACCAAGTTCGGCTGCGGCATGGCGCAGTGCGGCGCCTGCACGGTGCACCAGGACGGCGTTCCGATCCGCGCCTGCATCACGCCGGTCTCGGACGTCGAAGGCACCAGGATCACCACCATCGAGGGGCTGAACGGCAAGGTCGCGGAGGCGGTCCAGGCCGCCTGGACCCAATTGGACGTGCCGCAATGCGGCTATTGCCAGTCGGGCCAGGTGATGGCGGCGACCGCGCTGCTGACCGACAACCCGAAGCCGACCGACGCGGACATCGATGCGGCGATGAGCGGCAATCTCTGCCGCTGCGCCACCTATCACCGGATCCGCGCCGGGATCCACGAAGCCGCCAAGATGCTGGGGTGACGCCATGCTGCCACTGAAACTGAAGCCTGAAATCTTCAAGCCAACCCGCCGCCAGTTCCTGGCGGGCGCAGCTGTCGCCGGTGCCGGCCTTTCCGTTTCCTTCCGCGTGCCGGGTGCGCGCGCCGAGGCGGCGGCCGAGCCCAGTCCCTTCAACGCCTATGTCACGATCTCGCCCGACAACAAGGTGACCATCCTCTCGGCCCACATGGACATGGGCCAGGGCGCCTATCACGGCATCGCAACCCTGGTGGCCGAGGAGCTGGAGGCCGACCGCGACCAGCTGGTGGTGGTGGGAGCGGCCGGCAACCCGAAACTCTACGGCAACCTCGCCTGGGGCGGCGTGGCGCAAGGCACCGGCGGCTCGTCGGCGATGTTCTCCTCGTTCGACCGCTACCGCAAGGCCGGCGCGCTCGCCCGCACCATGCTGGTCAACGCCGCCGCCAAGCAGTGGAACGTTCCGGCCGGCGAAATCACGGTCGAGAAGGGCGTCGTCTCCCATGCCTCCGGCAAGCAGGCGACGTTCGGCGATCTCGCCGATGCCGCGGCGCAGGAGCAGGTCCCGGCCGAGGTCGCGTTGAAGCCGCGCGACCAGTGGAAGGTGATCGGCTCGGAGGACTTCCGCCGCATCGACTCGCGCGAGAAGTCGACCGGTCAGCAGCCCTACACCATCGACCTGAAGCTGCCCGGCATGCTGACGGCGATGGTCGCCCATCCGCCTTTGTTCGGCGCGACGGTGAAGAGCTTCGACCCCGCGCCGGCCAAGGCGGTGAAGGGCGTCATCGACGTGGTGCAGATCTCGCGCGGCGTCGCGGTGGTTGCGGAGAACACCTGGGCCGCCATGAAGGGCCGCGAAGCCCTGACGGTCGAATGGGACGACAGCGCCGCGGAAAAGCGCGGCTCGGCCGAGCTGTTCGCTGAATACCTGAAGCAGGCGGACCAGCCGGGCGAGGCGGTGGCCGCTACGCGTGGCGACGTCGACGGCGCCATGGCGAAGGCGACCAAGACCATCGAAGCGACCTACCAGTTCCCGTATCTGGCGCATGCCGCGCTGGAGCCGATGGACGCGGTCGCGCACAAGACCGGCGACGTGCTGGAAATCTGGGGCGGGCACCAGATGCCCGATCTCTACCAGGCGGTGGCCTCGCAGATCGCCGGCGTCAAGCCGGAGAATGTGACGCTGCATGTGATGAAGACCGGCGGCGGCTTCGGCCGGCGCGCGGTGACCGATGCCGACATCATCGTCGAGGCGGTCGAGACCGCCAAGGCGATCGGCTGGAAGGCACCGGTGAAGGTGCTGTGGACCCGCGAGGACGACATGCGCGGCGGCCGCTACCGCCCGCTGTTCGTGCACAAGGTAAAGGTGGGGCTGGATGATGCCGGCAACATCCTCGCCTGGCAGCACCGTCAGGTGGGCCAGTCGCTGCTGATCGGCACGCCGTTCGAGGCGATGGCGGTGAAGGACGGCGTCGACGGCAGCTCGGTCGAGGGCGTCTCCGACACCAAATATGCGTTGGAGAATTTCCGCTCCGAAGTCGTCAACGCCAAGGTCGGCGTGCCGGTGCTGTGGTGGCGCTCGGTCGGCCACACCCACACCGCCTACGTGATGGAGACGATGATCGACGACATCGCGCGGCAGACCGGGAAGGACCCGGTCGAGCTGCGCCGTGCGCTGCTCAAGGATCATCCGCGCCACCTCGCGACCCTCAACCTCGCGGCCGAGAAAGCGGCGTGGGGCAAGGAGATGCCGAAGGGCGTGCATCGCGGCGTTGCGTTGCATGAGTCGTTCGGCACCGTGGTGGCGGAGATCGCCGACGTCCGGATGGACGATCAGGGCGGCTTCAAGGTCGAGCGCGTGGTGTGCGCGGTCGATTGCGGCACCGCCATCAACCCCGACCAGGTGCGGGCGCAGATGGAAGGCGGCATCGGGTTCGGCCTGGGCTCCGTGCTGCACGAGGAGCTGACGCTCACCAACGGGCAGGTGGACCAGAGCAACTACGATGCCTACCTGCCGCTGCGGATCGAGGAGATGCCGACGGTCGAGACCTACATCGTGCCGTCGGAGGCCGTGCCCAGCGGCGTTGGTGAGCCCGGCGTGCCGCCGATCGGCCCGGCCGTGGCGAATGCGCTGGCCGGTGCGACCGGCAAGCACGTCCGCATCCTGCCCTTTGCCAAGGGCCTTGCGGCCTAGCTATCCTTGGAGCCCGGCGCCTTACGGGGCGCCGGGCAGCCAACTCCAACCCAAGAGGTCAAGTGATGCTGCGCGTGATGATGGCTGCGGCCGTGCTGTGCACCGCCGCCAGTCCGGCCATGGCGGCCGATCCCGCCGCCGGCGAGAAGGCCTTCGCGGTCTGCAAGGCCTGCCACAAAGTCGGTGAAGGCGCCAAGAATGGCGTGGGCCCGATCCTGAACGGCGTGGTCGGCCGGCCCGCTGGCTCGGTCGAAGGCTACAAATACTCCGACGCGATGAAGAATTCCGGGATCACCTGGGACGAAGCGAACCTCGCCGAGTATCTGAAGAATCCCAAGACGAAGGTCGAGGGCAACAAGATGGTGTTCCCCGGCGTGAAGGACGACACCAAGCTCGCCGACATCATCGCGTATCTCGGCCAGTTCAACGCCGATGGGACGAAGAAGCAGTAGCTTCGCGCCGATCGCGTGCGAACCGAAAGGCGGAGACGCGCGACCAAGCCGGATGAACCATGCTAGGCTGCCGCATGCCGTCGCGTAGCATTCATCCGACCGAGCAGCGCATCGCGGACCTCAAGGGCCGCGAGGAGGCGCAGCGTCGGCTGCGGCGGATCGCCAAGCTGATGGATTCGCAGATCCGCGTGCCCGGCATCGGGCTCAGGATCGGCGTCGATGCGGTGCTGGGCCTGGTGCCCGGCGTCGGCGACGTCATCACCGGCGCGATCGGCGCCTATCTCATCTACGAGGCGCAGCGGCTCGGCATCCCGCGCTCCGCAATGCTGCGCATGGTCGCCAACATCGCGGTCGATACCGCGATCGGCGCCATCCCGGTGGCGGGCGACATCTGGGATTTCTTCTTCCGCGCCAATGACCGCAACATGCAGATCCTGGCGCGCCACGTCGGCGGCCTGCCGATCGACCTGCCCTACGAGGACGCCGCCGCTTATACGGAGACCGGCCGCCGCTGACGCAGCCGCAGCAGGAACGGCGCGACGATCACCAGCGCGGCGATCGCCAGCAGCGTGGCGGAGATCGGGTGGGTGAAAAACACCGAATAGTCGCCCTGGGTGATCGAGAGCGCGCGGCGAAAGTTCTGCTCGGCGAGCGGTCCCAGGATCATGCCGATGATGGCGGGCGCGACCGGGAAATCGAAACGACGCATCAGGTACCCGACGATGCCGAAGATGAACAGCAGGCCGAGGTCGAACACCGACTGGTTGTACGAATAGACGCCGAGGGTCGCGAACACCAGGATGCCGCCATAGAGCAGCGGCGTCGGGATCGCCAGCAGCCGCACCCACATCCCGACCAGCGGCAGGTTCAGCAGCAGCAGCGCAACGTTGCCGATATAGAGGCTGGCGATCAGGCCCCAGACCAGCGTGCTGCTGCCGGTGAAGAGCAATGGACCCGGCTGCAATCCATATTGCTGGAACGCCGCCAGCAGGATCGCCGCCGTCGCGGAGGTCGGCAGGCCAAGCGTCAGCAGCGGCACCAGCACGCCGGCGACGGCGGAATTGTTGGCGGCCTCCGGCCCGGCCACGCCCTCGATCGCGCCCTTGCCGAACTCCTCCGGCTTCTTGGACATCTTCTTCTCCAGGAAGTAGGAGAGGAAGGTCGGAATCTCGGTGCCGCCCGCCGGCAGCGCGCCGAACGGGAAGCCGAGGAACGAGCCGCGCAGCCACGGCTTCCAGGAGCGCGCCCATTCCTCCTTGGTCATCCAGAGCGAGCCCTTGATCGGGATGATCTGTGCGTTGCGCAGATCGACGCGCGAGGCGACATAGAGGGCCTCGCCCACCGCGAACAGGCCGACTGCGACCACCGTGATGTCGATGCCGTCCAGCAGCTGCAGGATGCCGAGGGTGAAGCGCGCCTGCCCGGTCAGCGCGTCGGTTCCGACCAGGCCGATGGCGATGCCCAGGAACAGGCTGATCATGCCGCGCAGGCGCGAACTGCCGAGCAGGCCGGAGACGGTGGTGAAGGCCACCACCATCAGTGCGAAATACTCCGCCGGCCCGAATCGCAAGGCCAGCTTGACGACGATCGGCGCCAGCAGGGTGAGCAGCACCGTGCCGATGGTGCCGGCGACGAAGGAGCCGATCGCGGCGGTCGCCAGCGCGGCCGCGCCGCGGCCCTGCCGCGCCATCAGGTTGCCTTCGATCGCGGTGATGATCGAGCCGGTCTCGCCCGGCGTGTTGAGCAGGATGGAGGTGGTGGAGCTGCCGTACATCGCACCGTAATAGAGGCCGGCGAACATGATGAAGGCGCCGGTCGGATCGAGATGCGCGGTGACCGGCAGCAGCAGCGCGATGGTGAGCGCAGGGCCGATGCCCGGCAGGATGCCGATGGCGGTGCCGAACGTCACGCCGAGCAGGCACCAGCCGAGATTGGCAAGGGTCAGCGCGGTCGCGAAGCCGTCGAGCAGCGCGCCCATCTAGGCGCCTCCGGCAAACACTGTGCCGGCGGGCAGGTTGAGTCCCAGCACATGGACGAACCCGACATAGCCGACGACCGCAAGAGCGATGGCGATCACTGCGTCGCGCAGATAGCGCCGGCTGCCGAAGCCATAGGCAACGCAAAAGAACAGGATGGCGGCCGTCGGCATGAAACCGAGCGGCTCGAACAACAGGATCTGCTGGATGAGTCCGACCGCGATCGCGGCGATCGGCAGCCAGTCGGGCCGTTCCTCAGGCCCGCCGCGCGCCGGTGCCGAGCCCGCGGCCCGCATGGCGCGCCAGTTCTGCCACGCCAGCATGAGACCGAGGGCAGCCATGATGCCGCCGACGAGATAAGGGATCACCCGCGGCCCGACCTTGGCGTACACCGGCGCGACGCGGATCTCGCCGGTTTCCCACAGAAGAAAGGCGCCGAGGGCGGCGACGCCGAGGCCGAGCACGAGCCCGGCAGCCGCCGCCCGCTTCGTCACGTTACGAGACCAGTCCCAAGGTCTTCAGGATGGCGCTGACGCGCGCATTCTCGTCCGCCAGATACTTGGCGAACGCGTCGCCGGACATGTAGAGGTCCATCCAGCCCTTGTCGGCCAGCACCTTCTTCCAGCCGTCGCTCTTCGCCATCGCGTCGACCGCGGCGACCAGCTCCTTCTTCTGCGCATCGTCGAGACCGGGCGCCGCCACCACCGCGCGCCAGTTGGCGAGTTCGACGTCCACGCCTTGCTCCTTCAGGGTCGGGATGTCGACGCCTTCGAGCCGTTCTGGGGAGGAGATGGCGAGGGCGCGCAGCTCACCCGCCTCGATCTGCCCGACCCACTCGCCGAGGCCGCTGATGCCGGCCGTCACATGGCCGCCCAGGATGGCGGCCAGCGCTTCGCCGCCGCCGGAGAAGGGCACGTAGTTGATCTTGGTCGCATCGGCGCCAGCGGCCTGCGCGATCAGGCCGGCGAGAATATGGTCGGTGCCGCCGGCCGAGCCGCCGCCCCAGGCGACCGCGCCGGTGTCGGCCTTCAGCTTCTCGATCAGTTGGCCGAGGTTCTGGATCTCGGAAGCAGCCGGGACCACCACGACCTCATACTCGCCGGTCAGCCGCGCGATCGGGGTGGTCTGCTCCAGGGTGACGGCGGACTGGTTGGTCAGGATGGCGCCCACCATGACCAGGCCGTTCACCATCAGGACGTTGGGGTTGCCCTTCTCCTTGTCGGCAAGCTGCGCGAGGCCGATGGTGCCGCCGGCGCCGGGGACGTTCTCCACCGTCGCCGACTTCACGATGCCTCCGCTCTGCATCACCTCCTGCATGGAGCGCGCGGTCTGATCCCAGCCGCCGCCCGGATTGGCGGGCGCGATGATCCGGACATCGTCGATGGCAAAGGCGCCTGACGCGGCGGTCAACCCGGCCGTCAGGACGACGGCGGTGGCAAGCTTGCGAAGCGTGGATGCGTTCATGGATTCCTCCCTTGGTGGCCTGAATGGGGTGCGGTACGTCTTAGTGAACCTTCGACCCGCATGCAGGCGGGATTCCTGCCGCGGCCGTCATGAGCGGTTGCGGCGATCCGATCCCGGGTGCTTGGGTCGAAGGCTAGGACTGCCGCGGTGGCGGTGCAATCGGCAATTCCGCCAAGAGCGGCGGACGCGAGGCTGGACAACTTCATGATGAAGTTGTTCATGCGATGTTCCTCCCAGAAGGCATTTGTTCTTGGCGGAACGGCGAGGTTCCGCTGATTTGACCGAACCCTAGTCCGCGAAGTTGTCGTGAAGCTGTCGCCGCGCCCGGTGCGATGTGATAGCTGGGACTTCGGACTGGGGCTGGAGAGGATCCGAGGACGTTGCGCGTTCTGCTGGTCGAAGACACCGAAGACGTCGCCGAAGCGATCGTCGCCAACTTCTCGCGCAGCGGCCATGCGATCGACCGCGTGACCGGATGCGGCGCGGCGCAGGACGCGGTGGCGGTGCAGGACTACGACCTGGTGATCCTCGACATCAACCTGCCGGACGGCTCCGGCTTCGATTTCCTGAAGGCGCTGCGCGGCGCGAAGAATGCGACGCCGATCCTGGTGGTGACCGCGCGACGCGAGGTCGAGGACCGCATCGGCGCGCTCGACATCGGCGCCGACGACTACCTGATGAAGCCGTTCGACCTGCGCGAACTGGAGGCGCGGGCCCGGGCCCTCATCCGCCGCGGTAGCGGCGAGCGCAGCGGCGTGATCGAATACGGCAAGGTCGTGCTCGATCCCGCCGGCCGCACCGCACGCATCGCCGGCGCGCCGCTGCAGCTCACGCGCCGCGAGTTCAGCGTGCTGGAGATCCTGATGCGGAGCCGCGGCCGCGTGATGGCGAAGGAGCGCATCTTCGAGAAGCTGTTCTCGTTCGACGATGAGGAAGTCGGCTTGAACGCGGTCGAGCTCTACATCGCCCGCTTGCGACGCAAGCTGGCGGGATCGGGTCTCGCGATCCGCAACCTGCGCGGCCTCGGCTACCAGATCGCGCTCGATGACTGACCAGGCAGTCCATGGGCGAGCGACGTCCATCACCGTCCGTCTGGCGGCGACCATCGCGCTGATCCTGGCGGCGGGCGGCATCGCCATCAGCGTGGCGGCCTATGCCTATGGGCGGCAGGCGGCGCAGGAGGCCTACGACCGCATGCTGGCCGGCGCGGCGTTCCAGATCGCGCAGGCGGTCTCCATCATCGACGGGCGGGTGGTGGTGAACCTGCCGGTGTCGGCGTTCGAGCTGCTGGCGCTGGCGCCCGACGACCGCGTGTTCTACCGCATCGTCGGACCAGACGGCGGCACCATCACCGGCTACGAGGATCTGCCCCCGCCGGCGGTGCAGGGCGATGAGATGACGTTCTACTCCGCCGATTATGGTGGCGAGACCGTGCGCCTGGCATCGGCCGTGCGCCGCTTTGCCGAGCGCGGCTTCACCGGCGAGGTGCAGATCGTCGTCGGCCACACCACGCTCGCGCGCGCAGCATTGGCCAGGGACATCACGGCCAAGGCGCTGGCGCTGCTGGCGATCGCCGGCGTCGCGCTGGTGGCACTGGTGGCCTTTGCAGTGCGCTCCTCGCTCGGGCCATTGGTGCGGATCGAGCAGGCGCTGCGCGCGCGCGACCCCAAGGACCTGTCGCCGCTCACCGTCTCCACCCCGCGCGAGGTCGAGACCATCGTGGCGGCGATCAACCGTTTCATGGGCCGGCTCGCCGACCGCGTCACCATCATGCAGAACCTGATCGCGGACGCGACCCACCAGCTGAAGACGCCGATCGCGGCGGTGCGCGCGCAGGCGGAGCTGGCGAGCGGCGAGCAGGACGCGGCGCGCCTGCGCACCATCGCCGGGCGCATTCATACCCGCGCGGTCGGGCTGAGCCGGCTGGCGGACCAGCTGCTGAACCAGGCGCTCATCATCCACCGCTCCGATGCCGCCGCGCAGGAGCTGATCGACCTGCGCGAGGTCGCGATCCGCGCCACCGACGAGACCGATCACGACCTGCTGTCCAGCGGGCTCGACCTGCATCTCGATCTGCCGGAGCATCCGGTGCAGGCGCGCGGCGACGTGCTGAGCCTGGTGGAGGCGACCAAGAACCTGCTCAGCAACGCCTTGCGCTACGGCGCGCCGCCGGTCGCCTTCGCGGTCGAGCATGATGTGGCGGCCGGCATGGCCGCGTTCACGGTGACCGATTGCGGCCGCGGCATCCCGGAATCCGATTGGCCGGACAGCGGACGGAGGTTCGCGCGCTCGGCCGGCTCGCTGCCCGACAGCGCCGGGCTCGGCCTTGCCATCGTCAACGCAGTCGCCGAAGCGCATCGCGGCAAGCTGGTGTTCTCGCGCACGGCAGAGGGCAGGTTCCGCGTCGCGCTGACGATCCCGGCAGAACGGAGCGATCAGCCATGAGGCGCGCGCCGTTCAATTCCTTGCCCCGTCGGCGCATGCCGACATCCGTCGGCGGGGGCGGGGGAGGGAGAAACGTACTGAGGTCCCTCGCTCTGGTCGCGATGCTGCTGGTGGCGCCCGCCCAGGCCCAGGATGTGCTGACCGAGACACGCATCACCCAGTTCGGCGCATGGCAGGACGCGGCCAGCGCCATTTTCACCATCGACAGCTCGACCGACACCGAGGTGTTTGCGCCGATCCTGGAGGCCTTCGCAAGCCGCGTGCCCGAGGTCGCGATCCGCTATCGCGAGATCACCACCAACGAGCTCTATCAGCTGGCGGAGAGCGGCTGCACCGGCAACGCGCCGGCGGCCGACCTGGTGGTGAGCTCGTCGATCGACCAGCAGGTGAAGCTCGCCAACGATGGCTGCGCCCAGCCGAACCGCTCAACCCAGGTGCAGGCGCTGCCGGCCTGGGCCAAGTGGCGCGACGAGGTGGTGGGCCTGACCTACGAGCCGGCGGTCATCGTCTATAACCGCGATCTGGTGCCGGCCGGGCAGGTGCCGCATTCGCGCTTCGATCTGATCGACCTGCTGCGGCCGGCGGACAATCCGTTCGCCGGCCGGATCGCGACCTACGACATCGAGCGCTCCGGCGTCGGCTACATGTTCGCCTTCGTCGATGCCCAGCAGGCGACCACCTTCGGACGCCTGATCGAGGCGTTCGGCCGCAACAAGGTGGTGGCCACCTGCTGCTCGGCGGAGATCATCGACGCGGTGGCGTCGGGGCGCTTTCTCATCGCCTACAACATGCTCGGCTCCTATGCCCTTGCCAGGGCCGCGGATGACCGGCGCATCGGCGTGGTGGCGCCGACCGACTACACGCTGATCCTGGCGCGCGCCGCGCTGATCCCGAAGCGCGCGCAGAACCCTATGCTGGCGCGGCAGTTCATCGACTTCGCGCTGTCTGACGAGGGCCGGCGGCTGCTGACCGAGAGCGGCCTGATCGTGCCGTTCGACGGGCCCAATGGACTGGTGGCGACCGGCGAGGTGCCGACGCTGCGGCCGATCGCCCTGTCGCCGGCGCTGCTGATCGGGCTCGACAAGCAGACGCAGGAGAACTTCCTGGCGCTGTGGCGTTCATCGCTCGGAAGCGCGGGCGCGCAAGTGCGGTAGCAGCATCGCCACTCGCCCGTCGATCGCGGCGAGGCCAAGACCGATCAGCGCCATGCCGGCGAAATCCATCGGCGCCAGGCTTTCGCCGAGGAACGTGCTGCCCAGCAGGATCGCGCTGACCGGGATCAGGAACGTCACCAGCATCAGGTTGACCGCACCCGCCGACGCGAGGATGCGAAAGAACAGGACGTACGCGAGCGCAGTCGAAAGCAGGCCCCCGGCGATGATCGCGCCCCAGACCGACCAACCGGGCCACGCCAATTCCCAGGGCCGATCGATCAGCACCGTGACCGGCAGCAGCAGCAGGCTCGAAGCGCTGACCTGACCAGCGGCGGTGGCCAGCGGCGAAATGCCCATGCGCTTGAATCGCCGCCCGAAGATGCTGGCAAAGGCGTAGGAGATCGCGGCGCCCAGAATTGCGACCTGCGCCAGCACATCCTTGCCGAGGCCGGTCAGGGCCTGCGGGCCGATCAGCGCGACGACCCCGGCGAGACCGAGCAGGATGCCGAGGATGCGGCCCTTGGACAGCCGCTCATCGGTGGTCAGCACATGCGCCACCAGCACGGTGAAGAGCGGCGTAGTCGCGTTGAGGATGGAAGCGAGACCGCTGGCGATCTGGGTCTGGCCCCAGACGATCAGCGAGAACGGGATCGCGTTGTTGAGCAGGCCCATGCCGAAGAAGGCGAGCCAGGTCTGGCCATCCCACGGCATCGCGATGCGGGTCGCCCGCAGCACCAGGTGCAGCGCCGCTGCGGCGATCGCGACCCGCAGCAGGACGATGGTGAAGGGCGGCAGCGCCTTCACCGCCACCCCGACGAAGAAGAACGACCCGCCCCATAGTATGGAGAGGGCAAGGAGGAGGGACCAGTCCAGGAGACTCATGCGGGGATAGGTCGATGCGGCCATGTCGTTGTTGCTAGCGCATCAACCGCTGGCCTGGCCTCCCGCATCTTGCTCGAAGAATCGTCCCTCTCCGGATGGCGGCCTGGATCGTCCGCTTCAGAGCAGTTTGCCGGCAAGGTCAGGACAGATCTGTTGCGCGCGGCCCTCGATCTGCGCCGCGCGCTCGGCATTGCCGGCGTCCTTTGGTGCTATCCAGTAGAGTACGAAGTCGTTCTCGGGCGGGATCTTCCCTTCGAACATGCCGGCGAGCCGCCTGGCCTGGGCGTTGGACATATCCGCAAGCATTGCATCCAGGACGCAATGCACCGCCCGCGGGCGGTCCGCTTCCGGAATTCTCGAATCTTCGTTGAAGAGTCCGGCGCCTTCCCTTTCGAATTTGGCGACCAAGAGCGCTTTCAGGCGTTCCTTGCCGCCGGATCCTCCGGCGGTACAGCCGGCCAGGACCATGGCGACCGCAAGCACGGCAACGGCTGTCCTCATAGGGCCCTCCTGCTGCTCGCTGAATCGCTTCCTGATCTCGGCCGCGGAGACGGCGAGCAACGCAAGTCTAGCAGACCTGGGGATACGGCTCGCCAGTGGAGGCCGTCTTGGCAGGCGGTATAGCAAAAGCGCCGCCGGACGGGTTCCGGCGGCGCGCACGATCATCGGTGTCGTGTCGTGGACAGCCTCATACCCACGGACAGTTGGAGTTGCCGCCGCCGTAGGTCCAGCCGTCGGCGTAGCGCTTGATGCTGAAGGGCTTCAGCTCGTCCGGCAGCGGGCCGCCGGTGAGGTGCCGCGCGCTGAGCTCGCCGACGCCGATCATCTTAAAGCCGTGGTTCGAGTCCGCGATCATCCAGGCGTTCGGCGCGACCCAGTCGAACACCGGCACGTTGTCCGGCGTGAAGGCGCCGATGCCGCCGTTGCGCCGCTCCTTGAACAGCTTGCGCGAGCCTTTGAAGCGGCCGAACAGATAGGCGAGCGTGGCGCAGTAGTAGTCCGCGAACCAGTCGTCGGCCTGGTACTTGTCGTTGAGGTGGCCGTACGGCTCGACATCAGCTTTGCCGCCGATCTTGATCGGGATGGTGCCGCCCTGGATGCCCGGCGCGCCGACGCGCTCCGCCGCATAGCGCGCGTACATGTAGAAGTGCTTGTCGGGGAATTCGCGGCCGTCTTCGGTCACCACCGGTGTGTTCATCAGCTCGACATGCAGCACCGGCGAGTCACGGTCCTGCGCGGTGCGGAAGTCGACGCCCTCCGGCAGGTAGACCTCGCCCTCCAGCAGGCGCCAGTAGGTCCACATGTCGTAGTCCTTGGCGATGCGGCCGTCCTTGTATTTGAGGTCGAGCTTGGCACCCTTCCCCAGCCATTCCCAATGCTTCGGTGTCCAGGCGCCGGCGCCGATCACCACCACGTCGCACTTGACGTCGCCCTGGTCGGTCTTGACCGCGGTGACGCGACCGTTCTGCATCTCGTAGCCGATGACCTCCGGGCCGTAGCAGCGGCGCACGCCATACTGCATGCACTTCTGGTCGAGGCCCCAGACCGCCATGTGGGTGCCGGCATAGCCCGAGGGCTTCTCGTGCAGCACGAGGTCGGCTTTCTCGGTGTTGAAGTCCGGCCAGATGCTCTTCAGGAAGTTGCGCGCGTCCTTGCCGACATAGAGATCGGACGGGTAGCCCTGGTCGTTCTGCGACTTGTGCAGGGCAATGTAATCGCTCTCCTGGTTGGCTTCGCCGACCGAAACGTAGCCGACCTGCTGGAAGCCGAAGTTCACCGGATCGGACTTCCACACCTTCACGCTCTCGCGCAGGATCGCGTGCAGCGGCTTGGTCATGTAGAGGTTGCGCACGCAGCCGCAGGCGAGGCCGGTGGCGCCGGCGCCCGGGCCGGCCTTGTCGATCAGCACCACGTCCGAGCCTTTGCCCTTGCCGCTCTCGGTCAG
>DATFDU010000533.1:0-11825 GCA_035251915.1 Dongiaceae bacterium
GACCTGGAGCTCGCGGTGCGCGCCATCACCTTCAGCGCGGTCGGGACAGCCGGCCAGCGCTGCACCAGTCTGCGGCGGCTCATCGTGCACGAGAAGGTCTATGACCACCTGGTGCCACGCCTGAAGAAGATCTACGGCAGCGTCGCCATCGGCAATCCGCTCGAGGCCAAGACCCTGGTCGGTCCGCTGATCGACGAAGGGGCGTTCAAGCGCATGCAGGACGCGCTGGCGGAGGCCAGGAAGCAGGGCGGCAAGGTTAGCGGCGGCGAGCGCGTGAAGGTCGCGGGCTGTGCCGGCGGCTTCTACGTCAAGCCGGCGATCGTCGAGCTGCCGTCGCAGACCGAGGTGATGAAGGAGGAAACCTTCGCGCCCATCCTCTACGTCGTGAAATACAAGGACTTCGGCAAGGCGATCCAGCTGCATAACGACGTGCCGCAGGGCCTGTCGTCCTGCATCTTCACCCGCGATATGCGCGAGGCGGAGCAATTCACCTCGGCGCTGGGCAGCGATTGCGGCATCGCCAACGTGAATATCGGCCCCTCGGGCGCCGAGATCGGCGGCGCGTTCGGTGGCGAGAAGGAGACCGGCGGCGGCCGCGAATCCGGCTCCGACGCCTGGAAGAGCTACATGCGCCGCGCCACCAACACCATCAACTACTCCGACAGCTTGCCGCTGGCCCAGGGCATCAAGTTCGACGTGATTTGACGCGCGCCTCTCCCGCGAACGAGGAGACAGTCGATGTCGTGGAAACTTGACGAGACCGTGGAAACATCCGCGGGTGCTGTGGCCGCAGGTCGCGCTGGCCGCGGCCCGGCACTCGTGCTGGCCCACGGCTGGCCATGGTCCTCGTTCTCATGGCATCGACTCATTCCGGGCCTGGCACGGCAGTATCGCGTCCATTGGTACGACATGCCCGGATACGGGCGATCCTACAAGGGCGGCGACCAGCGCACCGGGCTCGATGTCCAAGGCAAAGTGTTCGCCGAGATGGTGGCGCATTGGGGCCTCGACCGGCCCATGGTCGTCGCCCATGATTTCGGCGGCGCGACGACGCTGCGGGCGCACCTGCTGCACGGCTGCGACTTCGATCGGTATGCCCTGATGAACGTGGTCGCGATGCGCCCCTGGGGGTCGGCGTTCTTCGATCACGTCGGTCGCCATGTGGATGCCTTCATGGGCCTGCCGCCGCATATCCACAGAGCGGTCGTGGAGGCTTACATCAAGGGTGCCATGGTCAATGATATCGGTTCCGCAGACTTTAAGGAACTTGTCGGGCCGTGGCTATCGGAAGAGGGACAGGCGAGCTTCTACCGGCAATTCGCGCAGGCCGATGAGAGATACACCGCCGAGGTCGAACCGATGTTCGGCGATATCCGGTGCCCGGTCAAAATCATCTGGGGCGAGGGCGATCCATGGATTCCGCTGGAGCGAGGCAAAGCGCTGCACGCACGAATCCCGCTGGCAACTTTCGAGACGCTGTCCGGAGTCGGCCACCTGCCTCAGCTCGAAGCTCCGGACCGCGTCCTCGAGCGCCTGACCGAGTTTCTGTCACGATCCTAGATCCGCAGTTCGTCCTTCACCCAGTCGGTATGGCTGAGCAGCATGATCATGTTCACAGCTTCGCCGTCCTTGGACAGCGGCAGGAACAGCACGTCGTCGCACTGGATGCGCGTGCTGAGCGGCTGGTAGGTGCCGCGATAGAGCACGGGCTCTCGTCTCTGCACCACGCGATCGAGATAGAAAGTCGTGCCTTCGGCTGATTCGCCGTAATAGGCTTCGAGGATCGACCTGCCGGTCGGATCGCGGCCGCGCATCTCCACTTCGCGCGTGCCGACCAGGCGATAGATATAGCGGCGCGCGTCCGGAACGACGTCGATCAGGATCAACACCGGCAGCAGCTGCTTGAGATCGACGGGATCAAGATCGCTGCGCGCGGGCATGGACCGCCCTCCGCGCCGCATGTCCCAGTATTCATAGAGCTGCCGCAGCGAGGCATGGCAGCCGGCAAGCAGGTCCGGCGACCAAGCCACAAGCGGCGCGACCGTACCGGCGCTCGGCGCCAAGGGGTCGCTTGGCTCGATCATGGCAATGCTGTGCTCGCTTTCGTCCATGCCGCACTGTGCGGAGTCTCCCTTAAAAAAGGGCGAATCTCCGGCTCATACTCACACGCCGCTCTATCGCATCCTATAGATCATGTGGCTGATGTACTGAGCGCTCGTGCGATCCTGGCGCCGAGCTGTGCGTTGTTGAGGGCGAGTGCGACATTTGCGCGCTGGCTCTCGCCTTGGGTCAAATCGCGGATGCGCGCGAGCAGGAACGGCGTCACCTCCTTGCCGGCAACGCCTCTCGACCTTGCATCCTTCAGCGCCACGGCGATTTGCGCTTCGATCTTCTGCGCCGGAATTTCGTTCGCGCCCGGAATCGGATTGGCGATCAGCGCGCCGCCGACGTTCGACAGACGCCAGCGCGCGGCGAGTATGCCGGCGATCTCTTCCGGACTGTCGGCACGCGCCGGAATCGGCAAGCCGGAGCTGCGTGAATAGAAGGCGGGAAACTCATCGCACTGATAGCCGATCACCGGCACGCTCAAGGTCTCGAGCATCTCCAGCGTGCGCGGCAGATCGAGGATTGCCTTGGCACCGGCGGAGATGACGGCGACCGGGCTCTGTGCGAGCTCGGTCAAATCGGCGGACACATCGGCGGTCGTCTCGACTCCGCGATGCACGCCACCGATCCCCCCGGTCGCGAACACGCGGATGCCGGCCATTGCCGCGATCCGCATGGTGGAGGCGACGGTGGTGGCGCCGTCGCGCCTGCCCGCGATCAGCACCGGCAAGTCGCGCACCGATGCCTTCGCCATGTCCGGCGACTGCGCCACGTGCTCGAGCTCGGCCTCGTTCAGTCCGACCTTCAGTGTGCCGCCCAGCACGGCGATGGTGGCCGGCACCGCGCCCTCGTTGCGGATGATGTGCTCCACCGCCCGCGCGGTGACGACGTTGCCGGGATAGGGCATGCCGTGTGCGATGATGGTGGATTCGAGCGCCACCACGGCGTGACCTTGCGAGAGTGCGCCCGCCACGTCCGGCGCGATGTCGAGATCCGGGTGAGTCATGCAGCACGGTCCTTTCGGCGTTTCCTGAGCATGGCTTGCAGCGTGGCCGGCGACAAGGACGGGCTCACGGTCTCCGGCACGCTGACCGTCAGCGCCGCCGCGGCCTGGCCCCAGCGCGCGGCCTCCGCCAGCGGTCGCTGATCGAGCAGGCCGCAGAGCGCGCCGGCCAGCGCGGCGTCGCCCCCGCCGGTGACGTCGTTCAGCACGACGGGGAAGGGACGCACCAGCGTGCCGGCGGCATCGGCGCTCGAGGCGTAGGTGCCGCGGTCGCTGAGACCGATCAGCACATGCGTCACGTTCATCCGGTGCAGCATGCCGGCAGCACGCTTCAGATCCGCATCGGCCTGCACTTTGCCGCCGACCAGCACCGCCGCTTCGTCGCGATTCAGCGCGAGCAGGTGGACCGGCAGCTTCTCCTTCAGGAGCGGCCGCAGCCGCTCGGCCTTGCGGGTGGAGACCGCATCGATCGCCAGCGGCACCTTGGCGCCGGCGCACAGCTCCGCGAGGCGGATGAGCGCCGCCGGCTCCATGTTGCAGTCCGCCACCACCATGCGTGCCCGCGCCAATGCCGCTGCGCGTGCGCCGATCCGCTGCGCAGTCAGCTCGTCCATCGCATCCATCGCGGAGATGGCGGCGGTCAGGTCGCCGCCGCGATCGAGCAGCGCGACATAGGTGCCGGTCGGTTTGCCGCTCATCAGGGTCATCGAGGTGTCGATGCCGGCGGCGCGCACCTCGCGCAGAATCCGCTCGCCGAACTCGTCCTGCCCGACCACGGTGAACAGCGCGGTCGGCACGGCGAGGCGCGCCAGGTTGCGCGCGATGTTGCAGGCGACGCCGCCAACCGTCGCCGCCATCCGGCCTGGATTGGATGTGCGCAGCACCATCGGCGCCTTGCTCTGGCACTTGAAATCCATGTTGGCGCCGCCGATCACGACCACCTGCCCGGCCGGCTTCAGTACATAGCCGCGGCCGACGATCTCGCCCTGCCGGCGCAGCGCGCTCAAATGCACGGTGACGGCGGCCGCGCTGGTCTTCAGCCGCCGCGCGATGGCCGCCGCCGACAGAGTCGGGTCGTCGCGCAGGAGGGCGAGGATCTGGCGCTCGCGTTCGGTCATGGGTTTAGGAGTCCAAAGATATGCTTGGAATTATAAAGACCGACGCACGAGAACACCATCCCTCACGCCGGCCTTGAGCCGGGGGTCCACTTTTCAGGAGCACGAGCGGTCAATGAATGGATCCCGGCTCAAGGCCGGGATGACAGTATGAGAGGCGCGAGGAGGGGCGTCTTAGAGGCGACGCCCGGCGCTCAGCTCTTGTTGCCGAAGAAGGCGCTGTAGTCGTGGCGGCCGTCGGTCGGCTGCTGGACTGGCTCCTCGTGCACGGGTTCCGGAGGGTTGAGCGGCTCGAGGGTGGCCGGCTTGCCGGCGGCCTTGCGCGCCTTGAGGATCGCGGCGTTGAGGTCGGTCTGGGTGCAGAGGCCGAGCAGCACCGGATCGCGCGGCCGCAGGTTGGCCGTGTTCCAATGGGTGCGGTCGCGCACCTGGGCTATGGTCTGCTTGGTGGTGCCGATCAGCTTGGAGACCTGGGCGTCGCTCAGCTCCGGATGATGGCGCACCAGCCAAGCCACCGCATCCGGCTTGTCCTGGCGCTTGGAGACCGGCGTGTAGCGCGGGCCTTTGGTACGGGTCTGGGGCAGGGGGATGTTGACCTTCGCCTGCTGCAACCGGGCAGCAGGGTCGCCTTCGCAACGCTTGATCTCGTCGGCCGTCAGCTGACCGTTGCTGGTCGGGTCGGTCCCGATGATGCCGATCGCGACTTCGCCGTCGGCAATGCCCTGGACCTCCAGGGGGTGCAGCCCGCAGAACGCGGCAATCTGCTCGAAGCTCAGCGTGGTGTTCTCCACCAGCCAGACCGCCGTTGCCTTGGGCATCAGAATTTGCGCCATAAACATCTACCTCCTCGGCCAGCCGCGGGGCGATCCGCGGACAGGCGGCCAAGACAAGCTTGACCGATTTTTGGTGAAGCGTGCCCCGCCGACGCCGGAGTGGCAACCTGGAGGGGCCGCGAAACGTGGCGCTCCGATAGCATCTTTGGCAGCGCCCTGCCAAGGATATAAGCACGCGACGGGAGGGGTTAAACCCCGGAATCCGGCCTATATGGTGAGGATGATCTTGCCGACGTGGGCGCTGCTTTCCATCAGCCGGTGGGCCTCGGCCGCCTGCTCGAGGGGGAAGGTGGCGTGGATCTGCGGCGCGACCTCTCCGGCGGCCACCAGCGGCCAGACCTTTTCCTCCACCGCCTTGGCTATGGCGGCCTTCTGCGCCACCGACTGGGGGCGGAGCGTGGAGCCGGTGATGGTCTGGCGTTTGATCATGAGGCTCGCCAAGTTGATCTCGGCCTTGGCGCCCTTCAGGAAGGAGATGTGCACCATCCGCCCCTCGACCGCCAGGCACTGGAGATTGCGATTGATATAGTCGCCGCCGACCATGTCCAGGATCACGTCGACGCCCTTGCCGCCGGTTTCGCGCTCGACCACCTTGACGAAATCCTCGGTCTTATAATCGATCGCAACGGATGCGCCCAACTCCCTGCATTTAGAGCATTTTTCGGCAGAGCCGGCGGTCGCGATCACGCGCGATCCGGTGCGGCTGGCGAGCTGGATGGCGGTGGTGCCGATACCGCTCGAGCCGCCATGGACCAGCAAGGTCTCGCCGGCCTGGAGGCGGCCGCGCTGGAACACGTTGGTCCAGACGGTGAGGAACGTTTCCGGCAGGGCGGCTGCTTCGATCATGTTGAGCTTGCCCGGGATGGGCAGGCACTGCGGGGCCGGGGCGACGCAGAACTCGGCATAGCCGCCGCCCGCCACCAGGGCGGTCACCGTGTCGCCGACCTTCCAGCGCGGGGCCTCCGCGCCCACCGCCACGATCTCGCCTGCGACCTCGAGCCCCGGCAGGTCGGTGGTGCCGGGAGGCGGGGCATAGGAGCCCTGGCGTTGGAACACGTCGGGGCGGTTGACGCCGGCGGCGGCCACCCGGATCAGCACCTCGCCCTTGGCGGGCTGCGGCACCGGGCGCCTGGTGGGAACCAGGACCTCGGGGCCGCCTGGCTGCTTGATTTCAACGGCGCGCATTTCGGCGGGGATCGGCATGGCGGATTTCCTGCTGCGACAAAGGTGCGACATCCCTAGCGGATTTGCCGCTGCAATGGAATTGACGAGTGGCCCTGGGTAGACTGCCCGTCATCTTCTTGACAGGGCAGGAGGTGAAACATGGATCTCGATGAACTCGAACCGAAGAAGCAGAAGCCCCAACTGCGCAACCTGGATGTGCTCTCGATCGAGGAGCTCAACGATTACATCGAAGAGATGCGCACCGAGATCAAGCGGGTGGAGGAAAAGATCGCCGCCAAGAAGGCGCACATCAACGCCGCTTCCGGCCTGTTCAAGTCAGCGTAACAAGAAGGACCAGCATGCTTAAGGGTAAGAATGCAATCGTCACCGGTTCCACCAGCGGGATCGGCAAGGGCATCGCGGAGGCGTTGGCGAACGCCGGCGCGAACGTGATGCTCAACGGCTTCGGCGATGCGCGCGAGATCGAACACCAGCGCTCAGGCTTGGCGAGCGCGGCCAGGGTGGAGGTCGCCTATCATGGCGCCGACATGTCGAAGCCCGCCGACATCCGCGACATGGTGGCAAGCGCGCAGAAGGCCTTCGGCGGCGTCGACATCCTGGTGAACAATGCCGGCATCCAGCACGTGGCGCCGGTGGAGCAGTTCCCTGAAGACAAGTGGGACGCCATCATCGCGATCAACCTCTCGTCCGCTTTCCACGCCACCAAAGCCGCGTTGCCGGGCATGCGTGCGCGCAAGTGGGGGCGCATCATCAACATCGCCTCGGCGCACGGCCAGGTCGCTTCGGCCGAGAAATCGGCGTACGTCTCGGCGAAGCATGGGATTATAGGCCTGACGAAAACCGTCGCACTCGAGACCGCCGGCAGCGGCATCACGTGTGTCGCGATCTGCCCTGGCTGGGTGCTGACGCCGTTGGTCCAGAAGCAGATCGATGCCAAGGCGGCGGCGGACAAGCTCTCGCCGGAGGCCGCCAAGATGGCCTTGCTGGGCGAGAAGCAGCCGTCCAAGGAATTCGCGACGCCGGAACAGATCGGCCAGACCGTCCTCTTCCTGTGCAGTCCTGCAGCTGAGCAGATCACCGGCTCCGCCATTGCGCTGGATGGCGGTTGGCTCGCGCAATAGGCCGAAAGAACGAGAGAAATTACCGTTTCTGGTTAACGGATTCTTCACGTCTCCGAACTAAATTGGCATGCAGGAAGGGTGGGCTCCCCACCTCTCCTCCTGGATCTTCGATCCAGTTTCATGCCTCCCTGTCTAACTTGCACCGCCGGCTTTCCGGCGGTGTTTTTTTGCGCGCGCGAAAACCCGCGCCTGATGACAGGCAAGTGAATTGTCAACTCGATTGTTCGCTTGACGCCGCAAAAGCGCATTCATAGGCTGCACCCCGCTGAAGAACCTAGGCGCAAACGCCAGGGGCAAGTTAGACAGGCAGAGGCTTGAGAACGAGAGGGCCGCCACCCAAAAGGTGCAGCGGCCCTCCGCCTTTTCAAACGCATTCTCCGCACAGAATTTACTGGGCACAAAAAACTGGCCGGACTTGCGCCCGGCCAGTTGGAACAACGCAGATCGCATGGGTCTGCGCGATCGAAGGCGACGTTAGGCCGCCTTGCTCTCAAGCACCTGCGGCTTGCTTTCGGTGCTGATCTTCACCTGCCGCGGCTTCATCGCTTCCGGCACTTCGCGCACGAGGTCGACGTGCAGCAGGCCGTTGACCAGCGACGCGCCGTTGACGCGGATGTGGTCGGCCAGCGTGAAGCGGCGCTCGAAGGCGCGACCGGCGATGCCGCGATAGAGGTACGACTGCTCGTCCTCGTCCTTGGCGTTCTTGCCGGCGATCAGAAGCTGGTTGTCCTGGGTGGTGATGCTGAGATCGCTCTCGCCAAAGCCGGCAACCGCCATCGTGATGCGATAGGTGTCGTCGCCGGTCCGCTCGATGTTGTACGGCGGATACGAGAGCGAGCTGTCGTCGATCCGGGTCGCCGCATCCATCAGGCGCGACAGACGGTCAAAACCGACGGTGGAACGGAAAAGCGGAGAAAGGTCGAACGTACGCATGGCATGTCCTCCAATGAGCAACATGGGTTGATGATGTGAGCCGCCGAACCATTGGCCGACTCGTTTGCACCGAAGCCGCAAGGGCCTTCGGTAACCGTCATGTAGGGGTTCAATCCGCGATTTCAAGCATCGGGATAGGGTGGGTTGACCGCGCTAAAATGCCCCTCTAAGTGTTTATTAACGGCTTTGACCTATTCCAGCTTAACGCCCCAGCTCAACGCCTTAGCGGTCGCTCCGCCGGTTTGGCGAGGCAGAAGGAAGTCGGATCGCTGCATGTCGGCCACCGTAGAGTTCTTCGACCGCACGATGATGGAGGCGATGGCGCTCTTGGCCGAGACGCGCCGCTATCTGATCGATCGCTCCGAGACCGAACGCAAGGGCATGCCGATCGAAGCCGGCCTCGCCGCCAGCATGGAATCCATGCGGCTGGTGGCGCGCCTGACCCAGGTGCTGGCCTGGCTGCTCACCCATCGCGCAGTGCACGCCGGCGAGATGAACCTGATCGAAGCGACGCGGCCGGACCGCCGCCTCGGCGGCCGCGAGCTCTGCCTCAACACCGATGGCGAGGACGATGCCAGCATGCCGGAGGAGCTGCGCAGCCTGCTCGCGCGCTCGCTCTCGCTCTATCGCCGCATCGCCCGTCTCGACGAGCAGGCCGCGCAGCGCGCGGTCGAGCAGCTGCGCAAGAACGAGCTGACCTATCCCGGCAAGGGCGCGTAGCCGCGAACACGGTAGTCGTGAAACGAAAAAGACCGCCTGATCGGCGGTCTTTTGTTTCAGCAGCGCGGTTGGCGTGCCTACTTCTTCTTCATCGACATGCCCTGAAAGCGCTTGTTGAACTTGGCGAGCTGGCCGCCGCTGTCCATCAGGCGATGCACGCCGGTCCAGGCCGGGTGCGACTTCGGGTCGATGTCGAGATGCATGGTGTCACCCGGCTTGCCATAGGTGGAGCGGGTGGTGAACTTGGTGCCGTCGGTCATCACGACATTGATTTCGTGATAGTCCGGGTGGATCTTCGCCTTCATGACTTAACTCCTTGAAACTCGGGCGCGGTTATAACGAAGCCGCCCCCCCAAGGCAAGGCCATGGGAACCGGCCAAGCGTGCCGTCCTATCGTCTTGTTTTTGCGGCCGGAATTCGTTAATCCCCAGGCTGCGCCAGTATCCCCGGCGCCGCACCAACAGGCATTTCCCATGAATCAGGCCGACTTTGAGCGCCGTGCCGCCGAAATCCTGGACACCCTGTTCGAGCAGATCGAGGACCAGCTGGGCGACTGGCTGGATGTCGAGATGAACGGCGGCATCCTGCAGATCGAGCTGCCGGACGGCGGCGCCTACGTGGTCAACAAGCATGCGCCGAACCGCGAGATCTGGGTGTCCTCGCCCAGGAGCGGCGCCTGGCACTTCGCCGCCGGCACCGACGGCGCCTGGCGTTCGACCCGCGGGACCGAGGAACTGACGGTGCTGCTCGCCGGTGAGCTGGCCGCGGCATCGGGCCGCGCCGTCCAGCTGGACCTCTGATGGCGCCACGCGCTCCCAGCGAGCGAGCCTCCGGCGATCGGGAGGTCTCGCGCGACTACCGGCTGCTGTTCCGCCTCGCGCGCTTCGCGATGCCCTATCGCTGGTACATCGCGGGCGCGACCCTCGCGTTGATGGTCGCGGCGGGCACCACGCTCGCGCTCGGCTCCGGGTTGCGGCTGCTGATCGACGAGGGCTTCGGCGTGGAAGGCGACGGCTCGCTGCTCGACCGCGCGGTGCTGATCCTGTTCGGCGTTTCGGTGCTGCTGGCGCTCAGCACCTTCGCGCGCTTCTATCTGGTATCCTGGGTCGGAGAGCGCGTGGTGGCCGACATCCGCAAGGCGGTGTTCGATCATATCATCGGCCTCAGCCCGGGGTTCTTCGAGATCACCCGCACCGGCGAGGTGGTGTCGCGCCTCACCACCGACACCACGCTGCTGCAGGTCGTGGTCGGCTCTTCGGTCTCGATCGCGCTGCGCAACACGCTGCTGATCATCGGCGGCGCTGTCATGCTGTTCATCACCAGCCCGAAGCTGACCTTGCTGGTGCTGGCGGTGGTGCCTTTGGTGGTGGCGCCGATCGTGCTGTTCGGGCGCAAGGTGCGCAGGCTGTCGCGCATCAGCCAGGACAAGGTGGCAGAAGTCAGCGTCGAGGCCAGCGAGGCGCTCTACGGCATCCGCACCGTGCAGGCCTTCGCGCACGAGCCGCACGATCGCGCGCGCTTTGCCGATCGCACCGAGGAGGCATTCGCCACCGCGCTGCTGCGCATCCGCTGGCGCGCGATCCTGACCGGCATCGTCATCCTGCTGGTGTTCGGCTCGATCAGCGTCGTCTTGTGGGTCGGCGGCGCCGACGTCATGACGGGGCGGATCAGTGCCGGGCAACTCTCCGCCTTCGTGTTCTATGCCGTCATCGTGGCCGGTGCGTTGGGCGCGGTGAGCGAGGTGATCGCCGACCTGCAGCGTGCGGCCGGCGCCATGGAGCGGATCGGCGAATTGCTGGCGACGCCGCCGACGGTGGTGATGCCTTCCGATCCGAAGTCGCTGCCGCAGCCGAGCCGCGGCGCGGTCGGCTTCGAACACGTGACCTTTCACTATCCGTCGCGGCCGACCGTGCCGGCGCTCGACGACTTCACCCTGTCGATCGCACCGGGCGAGCGGGTCGCGATCGTCGGGCCGTCCGGCGCGGGCAAGACCACGGTCATGCAATTGCTGCTGCGGTTCTACGATCCCGATGCCGGCACGATCCGGTTCGACGGCGCCGATATCCGGGATCTCGACCCGGCCGCACTGCGCCGCGCCATCGGCCTGGTGCCGCAGGATCCCACCATCTTCGGCGCCAGCGCGCGCGACAATATAAGGTACGCCCGGCCGGATGCGGGCGATGCCGAGGTGCGCGCGGCGGCCGAGGCGGCGCACGCGCTGGATTTTCTCGAGCGTCTGCCGCAGGGGCTCGACACCTTCCTCGGCGAGCGCGGCGTGCGGCTGTCCGGCGGCCAGCGCCAGCGCATTGCCATCGCCCGCGCCATCCTGCGCAATCCGTCTCTCCTGCTCCTCGACGAGGCGACCAGCGCGCTCGACGCCGAGTCCGAGCGCATCGTGCAGGAGGCGCTCGACCAGGTGATGAAGGATCGCACCACGCTGGTGATCGCGCATCGGCTGGCGACCGTGCTGAAGGCCGACCGCATCGTGGTGATGGACAAGGGACGTATCGAGGCCATCGGCACGCATGCGGAACTCATGGAGCAGGGCGGGCTCTACGCCTATCTGGCTGCGCTGCAATTCGATCAGCCACGTGCCAATCACGGTTAAAAAGTCCCTAAAATACTCTGGTAAAATAACGGCTTAGATAAAATTGTAGGCCGCTTGGTTCAGCTGACGTTCAGGTACGCGTCACTAGCATCGCCGTATCAGTTGACAATGATCGTGATGCGCGATGTTCAATTTTGGCAAGCCAAGAGCATCTGAAGCCACGCACAACGCTCGCATGATCGCAGCGGGTTACAGCGCTTG
>DATFDU010000534.1:0-2753 GCA_035251915.1 Dongiaceae bacterium
GCCGCCGGCTTCAACTCGATCGGCATCCAATCGGGCGGCGGCGTCGGCTGGGCCTTGGCGCATTGGATCGCGGAGGGCGAGCCGCCGTTCGACCTGTGGGACGTCGACATCCGCCGATTCTCGGCCCACCACAGCGCCAAGTCTTTTCTGGTGCCGCGCGTCTCGGAAGCGCTCGGCCTGCTCTACGCGATGCACTGGCCGTTCCGCCAGTTCGAGACCTCGCGCGGCATCCGCAAGTCGCCGTTCTATGCCAAGGAGCAGGAGCTGGGCGCTTGCTTCGGCGAGGTGGCGGGCTATGAGCGGCCGAACTGGTATGCGCCGAAGGGCGTGAAGCCGGTCTACGAGTATTCGTATGGCCGGCAGAACTGGTTCGAGTATTGCGGCGAGGAATGCCGCAACGTGCGCAGCAACGTCGGCTTCTTCGACCAGAGCTCGTTCGCCAAGTTCCTGGTGACGGGCAAGGATGCGGAGCGCGAGTTGCAGCGCATCTCCTGCGCCGACGTCTCGCGCCAGGGCCGCGCGACCTATACCCAGTGGCTGAACAAGAAGGGCCGGATCGAGGCCGACCTCACCGTCACCAAACTGGCGGACGAGCGCTTCCTGGTGGTGACCGCAGTCGCGACCGCGACGCGCGACTGGCACTACATGAAGAGCAACTTCGCCGCCGTCGCCGACGTGGCAATGGAGGACATGAGCAACCACTACGCCGTGCTCGGCGTGATGGGGCCGAACAGCCGCAAGCTGCTCAGCAAGCTGACCAGCGCGGACCTCTCCAACGAGGCCTATCCGTTCGGCACGGCCAAGGAGATCGAGTTCGGCTGGACCAAGGCACTGGCGCTGCGCATCTCCTATGTCGGCGAGCTGGGATGGGAGATCTACATCCCGAGCGACTACGCGCCGGGCGCGCTCGACCTGCTGCTGGAGGAGGGCAAGGCGTTCGGCCTGAAGCCGGCGGGCATGCATGCGATGAACTTCCTGCGCCTGGAGAAGGCGTACCGGCACTGGGGCCACGACATCAGCCCGGACGACACGCCGCATGAATCCGGCCTCGCCTTCTTGTGCGCCATGTCCAAGAGCGTACCATTCATTGGCCGCGAGGCGGTGGCGGCGGAGAAGGGCAAAAAGCTGACCAGGCGCCTGGTCCAGTTCGCATTGCAGGACCCGCAGCCGCTGCTCTATCACAACGAGCCCATTTTCATGAATGGGCGCAACGTCGGCTATGTCAGCTCCGCCGGCTACAGCTTCACGGAAAAGTGCGCGATCGGCATGGGCTACGTGAAGCACCCGGAGGGCGTCGACCAGGCGCTGATCGGCGGCTCGAAGTTCGAGATCGAGGTGGCGGACAAGATGGTGCCGGCACTGGCGAGTTTGAAACCGTTCTACGATCCGAAGGGCGAGCGGCTGAAGATGTAGGGCCCCCCGTTTACTTGCCTCCCCCCTGCCGCTAGGGTGGCCCCAGAAAAGCCCTTAAGGGCGGGTCTGGGGAGAGCGCAATCCATGGGTAGCTTCATCGATATCACGGCGGCCGACGGCGGCCGGTTCAAGGCCTATATGACGGTGCCGGCGAGCGGTCGCGGCCCTGGCATCGTGCTGTGCCAGGAGATTTTCGGCGTCAACGCCTATGTGCGCGAGGTGGCCGAGCTCTATGCCGAGGAAGGCTATGTCGTGCTGGCGCCGGATCTGTTCTGGCGCATGGAGCCGATGGTCGACATGGGCTATTCGCCGGAGGAGTGGCAGAAGGCGTTCGAGTTCTTCCAGAAGTTCGACGTCGATGCCGGCATCAAGGATATCACGGCCTGCGTGCAGGCGTTGCGCGGCCGACCGGAATGCACCGGCAAGGTCGGCACGATCGGTCATTGCCTGGGTGGCAAGCTGGCGTACCTGGCGGCGGCGCGCGCCGGCGTCGATTGCGCGGTCGGTTATTACGGCGTCGGCATCGAAGGCCATCTGAACGAGAAGGACAAGATCCGCTGTCCGATGGTGCTGCACATTGCGGCCGAAGATAAGTATGTGCCCAAGGAGGCGCAGGAGCAGATCAAGGCAACCTTCGCCAGCCGCCCGGATGTCGAGATCTACGTCTATCCCGGACAGGATCATGCGTTCGCCCGCACCATGGGCGATCACTACAACAAGCCCGCGGCAAACCTGGCGCATTCACGCTCGATCGCTCTGTTCCGGCGCGTGATGGGACCGAAATACGATCTGTCCGGATTGTGGGACAAGCACTGCGAATACGAGTTCGGCACCCGCGATGTCGCGGCGACCATGAAGACCATGGTGGCCGAGCCCTATGTCAACCACATCCCGACCATGACCGGCGGCGTGGGACAGCAGGAGCTGGCGCGCTTCTACCAGCATCATTTCGTGAACGGCAATCCAGCCGACACCAAGCTCATCCCGGTGTCGCGCACCATCGGCGCCGACCGGGTGGTGGACGAGATGCTGTTCTGCTTCACCCATGACCGCGAGATCGACTGGATGCTGCCGGGCGTCGCGCCGACCGGCAAGTATGTCGAGGTGCCGCTGGTCGCCATCGTCTGCTTCCGCGGCAACAAGATCTATCACGAGCACATCTACTGGGATCAAGCGACGGTGCTGGCGCAGATCGGCCTCATCGACACGGCCAACCTGCCGGTAGCCGGCGTAGAGCAGGGCAAGAAGCTGCTCGACGAGAAGCTGCCGTCCAACACCTTGATGAAGCGCTGGGCGGAGAGCGAAGGCAAGGCGTGATGGAAAACCCGGTCCTCGCCAAG
>DATFDU010000535.1:0-5865 GCA_035251915.1 Dongiaceae bacterium
GATGACATATAGGCAGTCCGGCAAGCCGGTCGAAAGCAAACACTGCGACATCGAAAAGCGGCGCTGCGCACGCCAAACCAGCCATCCCGTGCTGCGGGTCTAGACTAATCAATCCGCGAACGGTTCCGCCAGCGGCATCAGGCGGATGCCCTTGCGGATGCGCTTGTACGGCAGATCGCGGTTGTCCACCGGATTGGCGCCGGGCGCGGCGACGATCAGGATCTCCTCGGCGATCGGCTGCAAGTCGGCGCGGAAATGCACCGAGCTCTTGAGCGCCAGGATCTTCTGCTCCCTGGGCTCGATCCCGACGTGGCGCAGCATCGCCTGGTCGGCGCATTGCTGCTTGCGGCTGCACAGCACCACGCGCACACCGTCCTTCTTCAGCACCGCCATCGGGCCGAGCTGCATGCGGTTGCCGCGGTAGAACGGCCCGGTCGCGGGGAAATTGCCGTTGCCGATCGCCTCGACCGTGAAGGTGCCCTGGTACGGCGTGTTGCCGGCGCCGCCGGCCCACCCCCCAATCGCGACCGTGATCTGCGCGCCGACGCCGGCGCGGTGCGCGGCCTCCGCCGACTTGGGGTCGCACAAGTTCGCGAACACCGCGCTGTCTGCGCGACCGTCTATCAGCGCGCGCAGCAGCCCCACGGTATCGGATGCGCCGCCCGCCCCCGGATTGTCCTGGGTGTCCGCCAGCACAATGGGCTTGGTCGCGCTGTTGCCCTTGGCGCGCGCGTAGGCGACGGCATCGCTCGGCTGCCAGATCCTGCCGGCGAACGCCCGCTCCTTCTCGTTCACCAGCCCAAGCAGTCGAGCGGCAGCTTCGTCGGCGGCGCGCTGGCTGTTCGCATAGGCGACGACGGCGGGGCCGCATTCCACGATGTCGGCCGGCGGGAAGCCAAAGGCGAAGGAGGTGCTGACGACGTCGCCCCGCTCGGCTTCGGCGACGGCGCGATAGATGCCGTTCGCCGGCTCGATCAAGGTGCATTGCGAGGTCAGCGGCACCAGGAAGTCTGTGCGCCGCATGGCCTTGTAGAGCGGCCCTTTCGCTGCCAGCCGATCCAGCATGATGGCCGAGGCCTCGCCCGATTCCGCCAGGTCGACGTGCGGATAGGTCCGGCACACCACCAGCGCCGACGCATGCTGTACCATGCGCTCGGTGATGTTGGCGTGCAGATCGAGACTGACGACGATCGGCAAGTCGGGACCGACCTGCTTGCGCAACCGTTCCAGCAGCTCGCCTTCGCCGTCCTGATCCTGCTCCGTCACCATCGCGCCGTGCAGGTCGAGATAAATCCCGTCGATCCTGCTCAGCGCTGCGATGCGCTGGAGCAGCTCGCCGACGATCTTCTCATAGGCGTCGGTCTCGACCTCGGCCGATGGCGAGGCGGAGCACCACAGCGTCGGCAGCAAGTCGTGGCCCTGCTTGCGCGCCTGCGCGAGAAAGCCGGCAATCGGCAGGTTGATGCCCTCGAACGCCGTGAGCATGGCATCGCCGCGCGTCAGGCCCGGCCAGCCGTCCGCCATCTCGAAGTCGCGGAAGCTCGCCTTCACCGGCGCGAAGGTGTTGGTCTCGTGCTGGAAGCCGCCGATCGCGAAGCGTGCCATGAACCCGTCCTATCCCTGGATCGGCTGATTGGATACACGATCCGGGTTGGCGCCCGAAGCGGGAAAATGCGCAGCGCAGATCTTGCCGATGGCGGAGACCGCGCCGGCAACCGCCTCGCCGAGGTCGCCCTTGCGCGCGGCCTGGCGGAAGCCGTCCACGATAGCGCTCCAATGCGTCGCATCGATCGCCGCGGCGGCCGCGCGGTCGGGGAGGACCTCGACGTAATGCTCCGCCCGGCTGACGAACAGCAGGACCGCATTGCGCTCCGGCGTGTTGTCGAGGCCGCCATCGAGGAACGCGGCGCGCGCCGCCCTGCGCGCATCCTTGACCAGCAGCTTTGCAGGCAGGCAGCGCAAACCGAGATCGAAGCGGTCACACAGCCAGAACACCGGGATGGCAGCGACCAGCCCCATGGGAATGACGATGAGCGGATCGAGCCACATCGCCGATCCGATCGCTTGGACTGCGGCAAAAGTGGTTGCACCTGCAATGGCGGCGAGGCCGCGATCGTCACCCGATGACGGGAGAATGCAGACCGCGATTTCCGCGCTGGTGGTCGTTTCGGCGGCCCTGACCGCCTGCTCGATATGTTGCGCGTGCTCCTTACTTAGCATCACCACCTCCCCGAGGCCCCGTCGCCGCTGAAGCCGCCGTCCGAGCTGCTTCCCGAACTGGATGCGTTCGAGCCGGATGAGCTGGACGAATAAGAATCGGAATGGGAGTGGAAGAAACCGTCGTCATGGCTTGAATACCCGTGCGGGTGATTCCTAGTTGCGAGATCATAGCCGTATCGAAACGTCCGGGCCTCACGAAGGGTCTGAAAGACGAACAGCAGGAAAGTTACGGCTGCGATCGCAAGGAATCCCACGACACCCCAATTGATATCCGAAATGAACTGTCGCCAACTCGATTCCTCGGCCGACGCCGGATATCGGATGGCACCGGTGATCGCATCGACACCGGCAAGAATGCCACCAGGCACGTCGCCGGAACGGAACTTAGGCAGGATCTTGTTGTCGATGATGGAGGACGCAGCGCTGTCCGACATCGGAAGGCCGTCACCGATTTCGATACGCACTTGGCGATCGTTTGGCGCCACAACCAGCAGCACGCCGCGCGCCGCGTTGCCGCCGACATTCCATCCATTGCCAAGCGCCCTTCCCCAGCGTTCGATGAAATAGCCCTGTAGGCTTGGCAGCGTCACCACTAGCAGTTCGACATTCGACCGCGACTGGAGGTCAGCGACCTTGGTGGCAAGCGCGTGTTCTAGATTGGAGCCGATGATGTTGGCGGCATCCACGACCGCGCCGGTGCGCTGCGGAAGGTGCGGCTCTGCTTGAACGCTGCCGGACCCCAAGAGCAGGGTTGCCAGTAGAGCAGCAAATGCGCCGCATGTTCGTGCAATCATCGATCCCCCAATCCCACGCTGGACAGACGCCCCCCTATTAGTCGCACACTGGTGCCATCCGGTTCACCACCGTCCTGAAGCACCCCCACCCCCGAAGCTTCCACCGCCCCCGCTGAAGCCGCCACCGCCGCTGAAACCGCCGGAGCTGCTTCCGGAATAGCGGTCGTCGTCGTCGACATAGAGCCAGCCGCCGCTGCTGTTGCGATAGTAGCGCGAGCCTCTCGGCCGTCCCGCTTGCCGAATGAACGTCACGATCATCATGATGATGAAGAAGCCGATGAAGATCACCGGCACGAAGTCGGACAGCGTTTGCCCGACCAGCTCACGCCGCGAGGGCGTGAACTCCTCGCCAGAGCCGGTCAACGCGGCGATGATGGCGTTGACGCCGTCGGAAATGCCGTCGGCCATGTCGCCGGCCTTGAAGCGCGGCACGATCACGTTGCGGATGATGGCGTCCGCCGTCGCATCGGGCAGCGTGCCTTCCAGGCCGTAGCCGACCTCGATCCGCAGCGCGCGGTCGTTCGGCGCCACGATCAGCAGCGCGCCATTGTCCTTGCCCTTCTGGCCGATGCCCCAGGTGCGGCCGAGCGCCAGGCCCCACTCCTCGATCGGACTGCCCCGCAGGCTGGGAAGCGTGACGACCACCAGCTGGATCGAGCTCTTGTCCTCCAGATCCTTCAGCCTCGTCGTCAGCCGGCTTTCTTCGGCGCTGGTGAGGATGCCGGCCTGATCGACGACGCGGCCGCTCAAGGCCGGCACCTGCGTATCCGCCAACGCCGGCGCGGCGATCAGCAGCAGCCCAAGCAACAGCAGGCGCGGCAGCGTTGCCAGGTGAGCCATCACTGATTGGCGGTACCGAAATCGACCTTCGGCACCTCGGCCGCGGTCTCGTCGGCCTGAAACTGCGCCATCTCCTTGGCCTCCGGATAGAGCAGCGCCGCCCACCAGCGGCCGGGAATGGTCTTCAGCTCGGTGTTGTATTGCCGGACCGCGTCGATGAAATCCCGCCGCGCCACCGAGATGCGGTTCTCGGTTCCCTCCAGCTGGGCCTGCAGCGTGAGGAAATTCTGGTTGGCTTTCAGGTCCGGATATCGCTCCACCACCACCATCAGCCTGGAAAGCGCCGACGACAGCTCACCTTGATTCTGCTGGAACTGCTTCATCGCCTCCGGATTGGTCAGGATGTCGGCGGGAATCGGCGTCTGCGTCGCCTTGGCGCGCGCGTTGACGACCGCCTCCAGCGTCGAGCGCTCGTGGCTGGCGGAGGCCCGCACCGTCTCCACCAGGTTCGGGATCAAGTCGGCGCGGCGCTGATACTGGTTCAGCACCTGGGACCAGGCGGCCTTGGCCTGTTCCTCGTAGCTCGGGATCGCGTTGATGCCACAACCCGACAACGCCGCTGCCATCGCAACCAGCAGCAGGGCAGCCATTCTACGCAAGGGCATCGATTTCCTTTCGCTAGCGAGCGGCAACATTCGGTCGCGGGGCGTGCCGCTTGGGTTCATCGGGGACGGCTCCTAGCTGAACCGGTCCGGGCCGTTCGAGTTCCGACACCGGCTGCAGCGGCTCCTGGAAGATATAAAACTTCTCGACCGGGGACATGTCGGTCACGAGGAAGGTGAACTGCGCCGATTCTCCGGGCGGCACGGTGCTGCCGGAGAAACCGAGCGTGTCCTGCGGCTCGTCGTAACGCTGCAGATCCGGGAACGAGCTGGCGGTGAACGCGCCGGCGATCACCGTGTTCTGCGCGAAGCTCAATCCATCCTCATAGGGACTGTGCCGCGTCGTCAGCTCGCGCAATTCCATCTGATAGTTCTGCCAGACGTCCTCGCTGCGATTGATGACGATCTTGTTGATGGCGACGCCGGCGATGTGGTGGGTGCCGATCCGGTTGCCGACCCGCTTCAGGCCACGGATGACCAGCACCGCTTCCCTGGGTCCCACGACTTCCTCGATGACGATAAAGGGATCGTCGAGCGAGCCGCGGCCCGTCACCGATTTCAGCGTGAAGCCGCCACCCTCGTCGCTGAAGGACAGCCCCTCGTGCGTGATCTCCGTGCCAAAGGCCGGTCCGGCCCAGGCAAGGCTGAGAATCAGAAGCGCAGCAGGGCCGACCATACGCATACCGCCATTATGGCCATTGGCCGGCGTTGCCGTAAAGCCACAGGCGGTGAGGCGGCAATCACAGACCCGTCAGGCGGTCCAGGGCCTGGGTCAGCTTGGTGACCGCGAGCTTGGCCTCGTCCAGCTTCTGCCGCTGTTCGGCCACCACGTCCGGATTGGCCTTGGCGAGGAACTGCTCGTTGCCAAGCTTTTTCTCGATCTTCTCGGCTTCGGCCTTGGCCTTGGCGTGTTCCTTCGAGAGACGCCCCCGCTCCTGCCCGATGTCGATGACGCCGGCCAGCGGCACGAAGACAGTCGCCTCGTCCAGGACGATCTGCGCCGCGCCCTTGGGCGGCTCGGCGTCGGTGATCTCGATCCTGTCGGCCCGCGCCAGGCGCTTCACCAGGTCGCCGAACTGCTCCAGCCGGGCGCGCGTGGCGGCGCCGGCATCCCGGACCAGCAGGGTCAGCATCGGACCGGGCGCGATGTTCATTTCGGCCCGCAGCGCGCGCACCGCCTCGATCAGGCGAATGGTCCAACCGAGGTCGGCATCGACCTTGGAGTCGATCAAGGCGTCGCGATATTCCGGCCAGCGCGTGGCGATCAGCATGTCGCGCTGATCGCCGCGCACCTGCTCCCAAAGCTCCTCGGTCAGGAAGGGCATGAAGGGATGCAGCAGGTGCAGCATCTGGCCCAGCACCCAGGCGGCGGTGGCGCGGGTCTCGCCCTTCCCGCTCTCTTCGGAGCC
>DATFDU010000536.1:0-3579 GCA_035251915.1 Dongiaceae bacterium
GGGCACGAGGCAGCGCACCACCGGCCACGGCTTCGTCGGCATCGGCCGCAAGAAGCTGCTCAACATCCTGCAGGCGCGCTGCGAACAGATCGGCGTCGACCTGGTCTTTGAGCATGACGCCGAGTCAGATCTCGAATTCCCGGACGCCGATCTGATCATCGCGTCGGACGGATTCAACTCGAGGATCCGCAATCGCTATCCCGAGGTGTTCCAGCCCGACCTGGTGACGCGTCCCAACCGCTACATCTGGCTCGGCACCAACAAGCTCTATGACGCCTTCACCTTCGACTTCCGCCGCACCGAGCATGGCTGGTTCCAGGCGCACATCTACAAGTTCGACGATAAGACCTCGACCTTCATCGTCGAGACCACCGAAGAGGCATTCGCGGCACACGGCCTGGGCACGCTGGACCAGGACGGCTCGATCGCCTTCTGCGAAGAGCTGTTTGCGGAGGTGCTGGGCGGTGCCAAGCTGATGACCAGCGCGCGGCACCTGCGCGGCTCGGCCTGGCTCAACTTCCAGCGCCTGATCTGCGGCCACTGGAGCCACTTCAACGGACGCTCCCACGTGGTGCTGATGGGCGATGCCGCCCATACCGCGCACTTCGCCATCGGGTCCGGCACCAAGCTGGCGATCGACGATGCGATCGAGCTGACGCGGCAGTTCGAAATTCATGGCCACGATGCCAAGCAAGTCCCGGCGGTGCTTGCCGCCTATGAGGAGGTGCGCCGGGTCGACGTCGCGCGCATCCAGAATGCCGCCCGCAACGCCATGGAATGGTTCGAGGTGGTGGGCCGGCGCTATGCCGACACGCTGGAGCCGGAGCAGTTTATGTATTCCATGCTGACGCGCTCGCAGCGCATCAGCCACGAGAACCTGCGCCTGCGCGACAAGACCTGGCTGGAGAACTACGAGCGCTGGTTCGCGCGGCGCTCCGGACTGAACGTCGCGGAAAACGGCCGGACGCTGCCGCCCATGTTCACGCCCTATGTCGTGCGCGGCGTCACGCTGCCTAACCGGATCGTGGTCTCGCCCATGGCGATGTATTCGGCGGAGGACGGCGTGCCCAACGACTTCCACCTGGTCCATCTCGGCGCGCGCGCCATAGGCGGCGCCGGCTTGGTGTTCGGCGAGATGACCTGCACGTCGCCCGATGCGCGAATCACGCCGGGTTGCCTCGGCCTGTGGAACGCCAAGCAGGCCGCAGGATGGAAACGCCTCGTCGATTTCGTGCACGGCAACTCCGCCGCCAGGTTCGGCATCCAGCTGGGCCATGCCGGGCGCAAGGGCTCGACCAAGGTCGCGTGGGAAGGCATGGACCGGCCGCTGGACAACGGCAACTGGCCGCTGATCTCCGCCTCCGCCATTCCCTATCTCGAGAACAGCCAAGTCCCGAAGGCGATGGATCGCGGCGACATGGCGCGCGTCCTCCAGGATTTCGTGCACGCGACCGAGCTGGCGGCCGGCACCGGCGCCGACTGGCTGGAGCTCCATTGCGCGCACGGCTACCTGCTGTCGAGCTTCCTGTCGCCGCTCACCAACCGTCGTACCGACGCGTATGGCGGCAGTCATGAGGACCGCGCGCGCTTTCCGCTCGAGGTGTTCCGCGCCATGCGGGCCGTCTGGCCGGCGGACAGGCCGATGTCCGTGCGCCTCTCCTGCCACGACTGGACCGACGGCGGGAACACGCCGGAGGACGCTGCCATCTTCGCCGCCATGTTCAAGGAAGCCGGCGCGGACCTGATCGATTGCTCGTCGGGCCAGGTGACCACCGACGCAAGGCCGGTCTATGGCCGCATGTACCAGACGCCATTCTCCGACAAGATCCGCAACGAGATCCGCATTCCGACCATTGCCGTCGGCGCCATTTCCGAAGCCGATCATGCCAACTCGATCATTGCCGCCGGTCGTGCCGATCTCTGCGCCATCGCCCGCCCGCATCTCGCCGATGCCGCCTGGTCGCTGCACGAGGCGGCGAAGCTCGGGATTGCGGAGGTGCAATGGCCCAAGCAGTATTTGACTGCCAAGCTGCAGTACGAGACCAACCTCGCGCGCGCAGCGCAGCAGCCGGTGGGGAAATGAGCGCCGCCGCAACACCGCGCCCGCTCGCCGGCCGGCACGCCCTGGTAACCGGCGCGGGCAGCGGCATCGGCACTGCCATCGCCGCGGCGCTCGCGGGCGCAGGGGCCTCGCTCTCGCTCGCCGGACGGCGCCGCGAACCTTTGGAGCAGGTGGCGAATACCATCGGCGCCGCGCAGGCCCAGGTGCTGGATGCCTTTGATGTCACCGACGCAGGGGCAATCGAGCGCGGCCTCAAGACCGCACGCGGGAAATTCGGTCCCGTCGACATCCTTGTGAACAATGCCGGCGAAGCGCCGAGCGCGCCGTTCGACAAGACCGACGCCGACCTCTGGTCGCGGGTGATCGCAGTCGACCTCACCAGTGTGTTCCTGGTCACGCGCGCAGTTCTCGCCGACCTCAAGGTCCATGGTGCGGGTGCGCGGATCGTGAACATCGCTTCCACCGCCGGACTCGGCGGATATGCCTATGTCTCCGCTTACTGCGCGGCCAAGCATGGGGTGATCGGCCTCACCCGTTCGCTCGCGCTCGAGCTGGCGAAGACCGGCATCACCGTGAACGCGGTCTGCCCCGGCTTCACCGACACGCCGCTGCTGCGCAAGGCGGCGGAGACCATCAAGACAAGGACCGGGCGCAGCGAGGCGGAGGCGCTCGCCACCCTCGCCGGCGCCAATCCGCAGGGCCGGCTGGTGTCGCCGCAAGAGGTGGCGGACACCGTGCTGTGGCTGGCTTCTCCCGGCTCGGCATCGGTGACTGGCCAGGCGATCGTGGTCGCCGGCGGCGAGGTGATGGCAGGATGAGCAGCAAGCGTCCGTTCAAGGACTATCAGGCGCGCCATTTCCTGTGGGAGACGAGCGACGATGGCCGGGTCGCGATCCTCCGGCTGAACCGGCCGAAGCGGAAGAATCCGCTGACCTTCGAGTCCTACGCCGAGCTGCGTGAGCTGTTCCGTGGCCTTGCCGAGGCCAGCGACGTGCGCGCCATCGTGCTGGCAGGCTCGGGCGGCAACTTCAGCTCCGGCGGCGACGTGTTCGAGATCATCGAGCCGCTGACCAGGATGGCGATGCCGGAGCTGCTGGCCTTCACCCAGATGACCGGCGATGTGGTCAAGGCGATGCGCAAGTGCCCGCAGCTGGTGATCGCTGCCGTCGATGGCGTCTGCGCCGGCGCGGGTGCGATCCTCGCCATGGCCTCGGACTTGCGGCTGGCGACGCCGGCGGCGAAGACGGCCTTCCTGTTCACGCGCGTCGGCCTGTCCGGCGCCGACATGGGCGCCTGCGGAATCCTGCCGCGCATCATCGGCCAGGGCCGCGCGACCGAGCTGCTGCTGACTGGCCGGACCATGACCGCTACCGAAGGGCACAGCTGGGGCTTCTATAACGCGCTGCATTCCGCCGCCGATCTGGAGACCCAGACGCTGGCCCTCGCCCGCTCCCTTGCCGACGGACCATGGCTGGCCCATGGCATCACCAAGACCATGCTGAACCAGGAATGGGACA
>DATFDU010000537.1:0-5605 GCA_035251915.1 Dongiaceae bacterium
CAGCATTTCGTCGGCGGTGGTGATCACGCGGGTGTTGGCCGAGAAGGCGCGCTGCGTCACGATCATCTTGGAGAACTCCTCCGCGATGTCGACGTTGGAGCCTTCCAGCGCGCTGCCGCGCATCGTGCCGGCGCCGTTGTCGCCGGCATTGCCGATCCGCACCGCGCCGCTGTCGAAGGTCTCGGTGAAGCCCTGGGCGACCTCGCGCTGCAAGGCGCTCGGGTCGTTGAACTGGGCGAGCGGCACGCGGAAGAAGATCCGGCTGCGGCCGTTGTCGTACTGCAGCTCCACGTCACCGTTGTCGCGGATCCGAACGTCGTTCAGCAGGCCCTGCGGCACGCCGTCCTGGGTCAGGCGCGACACGTCGATGTTGTCGCCGGCAAACTGGGTGATGCCCTCGGTGGTCTGGAACTGGCCAAGGTTGAGGTCGATGACCTGCGCGCCGAGGCCGTAGTCCACCGTGAACGAGACGTTGATGTCCTGGCCCGCCGTCTGCAGCACCGGCACCGAGGCGTTGCCCGACGGATTGAACTGGTTGGAGATGGCGACCACCGTCCCCGCGGTCGCCGGCGTCTGGCCGAACTGCACGTCGATGAAGCCCGGCACCGTGCCGTTGGTGGCGGTGGCGGAGGAGGTGAACGGCACGCCGGCATTGATGGCAGACAGCGAGATCACGCCGGCGGCTGCGGTCGCGGTCACGCCGAGGCCGGGGTTGGCGTTGATCTGCGCGGCGAAGCGGGTCGCCAGGTCGCTGAGGCTGGTCTCGGTGCCGTCCGCGACATAGGAGATCGACTGCGTGCCGATGGTCAGCGTATAGGTGTCGCCGATTTCACCGGGGCCGACCGTGCCCCCGAGGGTCAGGGTATCGGTCTGAGCCACCGGCGGGGTGTTCGCCGTGGTCGTTGTGGAGGTGCTGGGCACATCGCTGCTGGCGGAGGTCGGCGTCTCGGTGCCGCCGAAGGCGATCGTGAATGTGCCGCCGGCCACATCCGACTGGATCAGGATCCGGTCGGTGTTGTTGGGGTCGGCGATGGCCGTGACCTGGCCGTTGACGGCGCCGTTGGCGTTGATCGCAGTGACGAGGGCATCACGGACAGCCTGCGGGCTCGCGAGCGGGGTCGTGCCGTCGACCGTGATGGTCGTGCCGTTGATGGTGATGCTTGACGTGTCGGCGCCGGTCAGCAGGGCGCTCGGGATATCCACGCCTTCGAGCTGGCCGGAACCGTTGCCGGCGAGATTGGCGGTGAACGGCGTGCCGGCCACATCGGCGACGATCTGGAAGGTGTTGCCGACCACGTTGCTGCCGGTGACGATGGAGCTCATGCCGGCGTTGCCGTTGATGGCGGCGACGAGGGCGGAAGCGGCCTGGGTGGCGGTGTAGCCGGTCGAGGGCGCGGTCACCGAGACGCTGTTCGCGCCGATGGTGACGCTGATGGTGCGCCCCGGCGCCATGCCGGCGGCGGGCAGCGTGACGGTGTTGACCTGCGCGACCGGGGCGACGTTCGGCTGCAGGGTCGCAGTGGCCGCAGTCTGGTCGTTGACGCCGCTGATGGTGCCGGAGACGGGGTCGAGCGTGCTGTCGTCCGCCTGGATGTCGAGCATCCACAGGTTATCCGCGCGCTTGGTCCACACCAGCGACACGTTGTGCGGATTGCCGAGCGCGTCGAACACCTGGACGCTGGTCGGCGGCAGCGGCGTGGTCGGATTGACGGGTGCGTTGGCAGGCAGGTTGCCGACGAACTCGATCTCTTCCGTCGGCGTCGGCTCGTCGATGACCTGGGAGATCTGGATCGGCGACACGACCGAGGTGTTGGGAATGCCGGTTTCCGGATCGACTTCCCAGCCGTTCAGGTAGTAGCCGCCATTGTTCACCAGATAGCCGTCGCGATTGACCTCGAAATCGCCGGCGCGCGTGTAGTAGCGCAGCGCATCGAACGTCGTGTCGGTCGCGGTCTGGTTGCTGGCGCGGCTGACGACGAAGAAGCCGTTGCCGGTGACGGCGAGGTTGGTGTTGTTCTGGGTCTGGGTGATGTTGCCCTGCACGCCGTTGGCGAAGAAGGGCGAGGCGATCACGCCGCCGGGCGAATGCAGGTTCTGGTTCGACACCGTGATCAGCGTCTCGAACCGGGTTTCAACTCGCTTGTAGCCGGTGGTCTGCGAGTTCGCGATGTTGTCGGAGATGTGTCCGAGCGACCGCGACTGTGCGTTGACACCGCTGACCGCCGTAAACATCGCGCCGAGAATGCTCATTTGAGGCCTCTTCTACATAGGGATAGTCCCAGGTAGCGGCCTTGATGCAAGCTCTGGGCCAACGACTATGATTCGAATTAGCGGATGGAAGACAATGGGTTAGGCGATGAGACCGAGCCGTCGAAAGGACCATCAAACCCTGCCTAGGTCAGTCCTGCTGGGGCGGCCGTCCATTTTTGCCGGGAGTCTGTGCGGCTCGAGCGTGGGTCGCTTCATGCCTGATTAACCATGGCGAGGGTATGACGGGCCATGGCCATGAACGCCCTCATGCTCTCCGCGTTGCAGCAGATGCGTCCTCATCTGCCGGCCGACGCGAGTATCTGCTGCCTTGGCTATCCGGACGTCCTGGTGTCGCGGGAACAGGCCGCCAAGATCCTGGGCGCCGGGACCGCGGACCGGTTGGCGTATCGGGCGGACTCGGACCAAATCCTGGCTTGGCACCGGCTCGAGAACCAGCTTGATCGGGTGATCGACGCAGAGTCGCTGTTCGCCGCCATGGAGCTGAAGCTGACGGTCGTCGATCTGGTCGCATCGCGCGGCGGGGAACGCATCGTCGATCTCAACGATCCCCTGCCGGCCGATCTGGTGAACACATTCCACATCGTGCTGGATGCCGGCACGATGGAACATTGCTTCAATGTCGGCCAGACGATCCGCAACATCCTGGACATGACGAGGATCGATGGTTTCGTCATCCATGTGAATCCCATGACCATGGTCAATCACGGGTTCTTCAACTTCTCCCCGACCTTCTATCACGACTTCTACGGTCAGAACGGGCATCAGCTCGTGGCGCCGATCTGCGGCGTCGCGGCCAACGGAATCCACGTCAGCTCCCAGCAGCTCCATCCCACGCACCGGCAGCAGGTGCGGGATTCCACCATGGTCATGTGTATCGCGCGCAAGAAGCACGATCGTGCGGCGACCTGGCCGACGCAAACCAAGTATCTGAACAATCCGACCCTGAAGGGTGAGGCGAAAAGCGCCGTGTCGGGTTAGCTGTCGGCTACGCCGTCTTTTTGATAACGGCGATGTCGCGGAAGACGTGGATGAACTCGATCTCGCCCTCATCCATGTCCTTGAGGTTGCTCTCGATCAAGCTCAGCAACGACCGGCGTGCCTGATGCGACTCCCGGGTGCGCTCGAGGCTTGCGATCACGAACAGCCCGTCGGGCTTCAGGTTGGGCCAGTTCTGGCGGAAGGCGGCGACGATGTGGCTGTCAGAGCCATCGTCGATGACGATGTCGAAACTGCCCTCGGCGGGTTCCTTTTCGGCATCGGCGCGGACCGCACGGGCATCCTGGAAATAGCGCGACCAGACATCGAGCGACACGCCGTCGTCCGCGCCGATCTCCAGCAGCTGGAGTCCAGGCCGGTGGCGCAACGGCTCGAAATAGCGCTCGTAGACCGGCAGGCTGCGTGCACGGCTCGACGCTTGCTCGAGCTGCAGCTGCGCCGCGATCTCCGCCAAGGAGGGGAGCGCGAGCGGCGCGGGTTGCTTTGCCGCGGCTGGAGCTGGTTCGGTCGCCTTGGGTGCGGCCGCAACAGGCGAGGACGCCGGCGCCGCCTGCTCGACAGGCTTCGGCGGCTCGACCGGCTTGGGCGCCGCAAAGGGTTGCGCGATCTGCGGCCAGCGCTGGATCTGATAGGCGATGATCGGATCCAGGACCGCTTTGCGCGGACCCTTCAGATGCAGCACCGCGCGGATGTCCAGCTGCCGGGCGGAATAGGGGCGATCCATCTCGATCGAGAAATTGAAGGTCGAGCACGGATAGTAACGGATGCGTGCGCCGAACGCCTTGGCGCTGTCGAGCGCGCTCGGAACGCCCTGCGGGCAGGTCAGGGCGTTGAGCGAGAGCTGCCCGCCGCGCCAGCGCTTGATGTTGCCGTAGTAGCCGGTGACGGCGGCGTTGCCGCACAGCCGGTCGTAGGTGCCGAGATAGCCGGCGAAGAAGGCGCGCACCAGGTCTTTGTTCCGGCTGTTGGCGAAGATCACGCCTTCGTTGATCGGCATCAGGCCGGGATCCGGGCGATAGGTCGCTCCGATGTCGAAATGCCCCTGGAACAGGTTGGCGATCGGCGCATTCAGGAATGCGTCGCTGTCGAGGAACGCGGTCGGCGCGTTGAACTGGCGCGAACGCACGAACGCGCACATCGCGATCACGCGCTCGTACATCGGGCTGGCCTGGTCCAGCGGCAGGCGCACGATGGTCAGGGACGGATGCTCGATGTCCGAGAGGAACTGGCTGTCGGTGGCGAGGACGAAGCGCGCGGCGGGCTGCGCCGCCAGCGCTGCGGCGATGCAGTGGCGCACGATCCGGTCGTAGTCGAACTTGCTGTGGTCGATCGCGACGTCGCGGTATTTGACGGCGGCTTCGGCCTGCGGGACCGACGCATGGAACGCGAAGCAGACCGCGGGCGCGCCGGCCGGCTCGGCGGCGGCGTCGAACGCCGCCTGGAACTGCGCCAGGCGCGAAGCGGTTGCCGGCGCGATCTCGCCGCTGCGCTCCGAGCGCGCGATCGAGATCAGGCTGTCGAGGTCGAGCGTTCCCCCGTCGTGCATCTAGAGCCTCACCGGGAAGGAACGCGCCCACTGGCCGAGCACGATGAAGGCCCAGATTGCGTTGATGTTGTCGACCTTCGACATGACGTTGAGCGCCTTGGTCCGGCCGCTGAAGAAACGCGTCCCCTTCAGGGTCTCGAACGCCTTGGTCATCTCCGCATGTACCGCCTTGACGTTGTTCAGGAATACGCTGGCCGGCATGCCGAAGCCCTTCTTGGGCAGCAGCGCGACCTCGCGCGGCAGGTAGCGGCCGGCGATCTCGCGCAGCACCAGCTTTTTCATTTTGGAGTTGAGGCAGTATTGCGTCGGCAACACCTTGGCCTCGCCCAGCACCGCGTGATGGAAGAACGGGGTCCGAGTTTCGAGGCTGGCGCGCATACTCATGCGATCAACCTTGGCCAACACCGCTCCAGGCATATAGTACGCGAAGTCCATCTGGCGCAGGCCATGGATGACATCGCGGCCGGGATGCTGAAATAAGGGCAAGAAGGTGTCGAGCTCGCTCTCGATTGTCTCGCGAGCCTCCGGCAGGGCATTGATGATGGGCTCTACGCCGAATACCGGTAGGAAGTTGTTGTAATAGCCTCCGATGGTCGCGCGGGGATTGTCCTGGGTGCTGCTACCGAACCGCTTGCTCATGCCGCCGTAGCGCCCGTAGCCGCTGAACAGCTCGTCGCCGCCGTCGCCGGAGAGCGCCACCGTGACCTGCTCGCGTGCGAACTTGCACAACAGATAGGTCGGGACGCAGGAGCGGTCGCCGTTGGGCTCGTCGAGCAGGGCGCCGATCGCGCG
>DATFDU010000538.1:0-2099 GCA_035251915.1 Dongiaceae bacterium
CAAGGTGTTCCGCATCGGCCACCTCGGCGACTTCAACGACCTGATGCTGGCCGGCACGCTGAGCGGCGTGGAGATGGGCCTCGCCCTCGCCAAGGTGCCGCATCGCGCCGGCGGCGTGCTGGCGGCGCTGAACTATCTGTCGGGCGTCGAGGAGCGGCGCGCTGCGGCCTAGATTGTCATGCAGAAGCGCGCCAGCGCGACCAGACCGAGCCACAGCGGGCTGGCGTAGAAGACGATTTGCAGGAGCAGGACCCAGTCCTTGGTGGGTCCGAGCTGCAGATGGGCCAGCATCGCCAGTACCGCGATCGCCAAGAATGGCGCCGCGGCCAGCCAGCGCCAGATGCTGCGCCAGCGCCAAATGATGTAGAGCTGCGGAACGAGGATAAGGCCGAGGGAAAAGCTCTGCACGGCTACGCCCTCGCCACCAGCCGCACCAGCCACAGCACGCCAACAACCGGCAGCCCGATCAGCAGGATCATGCCGAGCTCGAGCGGCCAGAGGTTGTGGCTGGTCGGATCGGTCGCCGTACTTACCAGGATGAGAAGCAGGTCGGCGCCGGCCAGCAGGAGCGGCGCGGCGGCGAGCCAGCGCCACACGCCGTGCCACGCTCTGATCGCCCAGATCTGCACGCCGATGATGACGCCCACGATGCACACGACGGATATCAGCACGTCCCACATGATGTCCATGATAGTTCAGCTCCTTCGCAGCCGGCTCGCCGGCAGATAGACCGTCACGGTAGTACCGATGTTCGGCTTGCTGACGATGCCGATGCGGCCGCCGTGCAGCTCGATCAGCTGCTTCGACAGGGAGAGCCCGAGGCCCGTGCCCTCGTAGCGGCGAGTCAGCTCGTTCTCGACCTGAACGAACGGCTCCAGCACGCGGTGCAGGTCGTCCTCGCGCATGCCGATGCCGGTGTCGATGACCTGCAGCATCAGCTCGTCATCCATCGACAGCTGCGCGCGCAGCGTGACCTCGCCGCCGGCGCGGGTGAACTTGATCGCGTTGGACAGCAGGTTCAGCAGCACCTGGCGCATGGCGCGCTGGTCGACCATGACGTTGGGCAGGTTGGGTCCGGGCTCGAAGCGCAGATCGATCTGATGCTCGTTGGCGCGCTCCTGCATCAGGCGCAGCGCGACGTCGCACAGGCCGGCGATCGGGGTTTCCTCCTCGATCAGGTCGAGGCGGCCGGCCTCGATCTTCGCGATGTCGAGGATGTCGTTGATGATGGAGAGCAGATGCTTGGCGCTGCCATTGATATCGGCGGCGTACTGCTCATAGGCGGGCGCACCCATCGGCCCGTGGATCGCGAGCGCCATCATGTCGGAGAAGCCGATGATGGCGTTGAGCGGCGTGCGCAGCTCGTGGCTCATGTTGGCGAGGAACTTGGTCTTGGAGCGGCTGGCCTGCTCGGCCGATTCCTTGGCGGCCAGGATCGAGCGCTCGCGCTCGCTGAGGTCGGTGATGTCGCTTGCAGTGCCGCGATAGCCGAGATGGCCGCCGCCGTCGGGGTCGAACACCGGCACGGCGCTGACCAGGAAGATACTGCCGCCGCCGTCCTTGGCGCGGATCGGCAGCGTGAAATCGCGGAACGGCGCCAGCGTCTCCAGCCGTGCGCGCAGCCCCTCAACCACGTCGCTGTCCGCTGCGAGTGCCAGAATCGAAGTGCCGACCAGCTCTTGCGGGTGATAGCCGGTGGCGCGCTGGGCGCGGTCCGAGACGATGGTGAAGAGGCCGTCGGCGTCGATCTCCCACACCCAGTCGGACACCAGGCGGATGACATCCTCCAGCCGCTCCTGCGTCGAGAGCAGCCGTCGCACCACATCGGACTCATCGGGCACCACCTGGACCAATCCGGCGAGCGCGGGCTTCTGCCGCGCGCCATAGATCAGCTTGGCATAGCTGGCGCGGATGGTGACGGCGCGGCCGTTGGCGGTGCCGCGCGCCGCGACCGTCCACGACGCTGCGCTGGCGGGCGCTTCGGCCAGATTCGGATGCAGCAGGCGCTGCGCCTCCGGCGAGCTCACCAGCAGCGCGGCCAGCGCGTAGTAGCCCTCGTTGGCCCAGATCATGGTGCCGTCGGGCTCCTGGAAGAACAC
>DATFDU010000539.1:0-2921 GCA_035251915.1 Dongiaceae bacterium
CCAGGCAGATGCCGGCCCCGATCAGGTCCTTCCGGAACGCACCCTGGACCTTCATTGCCCTAGTCCGCGGAGGTGATGTTGTATTCCTTGAAGAACGCCTCCTGCTCGCGCACCACGCTCGCCATGAACGTCGTGAACTCGTCATGGTTCATGTAAGCGGGGATCAGGCTGGCGGCCTTGTACCATTTCTGGAACTCGGGATCCAACAGCACCTTGGGAACGGCGGTTTCCCAGGCCTGGATCACCTCCGGCGGAAGACCTTTCGGCCCGACGATGCCGCGGAACTTCTTCACGACCATGTCGATGCCTTCCTCCTTGGCGGTCTTGGCGTCGGGGAAGTCCGCCAGGCGCTCCTCGGTGAAGACGCCGATGACGCGCACTTCGCCGGCATCGATCTGGCCGCGGAATTCCTGGATCTCGCCGATGCCGAGGTCCAGGCTGCCGTTCAGCACGTTGATCATCATGTCGCCGCCGCCGTCATGGGTGACGATGGTGACGTCGACGCCGGCCTTTCTCTTGAATTCTTCCAGCGCCTGCCGCTCCAGCGACGCGGGCGTGCCGGTGCCCCATTTCTGCTTGCCCGGATTGGCCTTGGCAGACGCAACGATATCGGTGAAGGACTTGAGCGGGCTGTCCTTGCGGACGTAGATCACCTGCGGATCGAGGAATATCCCCACCAGCGGCTCGACCGAATCATGGCCGAACTCCGGCTTGCTGAGCAGCGACATATTGATGTAGCTCGGGGTCGATCCGTAGAAGACCGAGCCGTCGGCCGGCGAATTCGCCACCTTGGCGATCGCCTTGGCGCCGCTGCCGCCGCGCACATTCTCGACCGCGAACTCCGCGCCCATCACGGGCCCGAGGAACTGGATCATCTCGCGCAGATAGACGTCGGTTCCGCCGCCGGGGCTGGAGTGGGTGACCAGCGTCACCGTGTCGACAGGGTACTTGATGTCCTGGGCATGGGCGCTTGCAATCGCAAGGCCCGCGACAGCCGAGGCTATGATGGCAAGTTTGCTCGCTTTCACGAACATGTCTCTCTCCCATGTCTAGTTTAGATCGCTCGTGGCGATCTTGTTGAGGCCGGGTTTCTCCCGGTCTTGGCGCCGGCGAAGAATGCTTCGCCGTGCGGGTACCAGGCAGTCGTCACTCGATGGTCCGGTTGTGCGCTTCCGCGGCACCCGCGGCGCCGGCATGCGTGAGCTTGTCGAATGCCGCGAACATGCGCTGCTTGCCGTGCTGCACGTGGCGGAAGCTGGTGTCGTAGGCGGCGACCGAATCCCGGCGCTCGAGCGCGTCGAGGATCGCGTGATGCTCCTCGTTCGACTCGCGCAGCGCGTTCGGCTGCACCAACCCGTGGGTGCGGAACAGCTGGAACTCCTTGATCAGCGCGCGGTAGCTCTTGATCAGCCGGCTGTTGCCGGTCAGCTGCAGGATGACGTCGTGGAACTCGAGGTTGACCGGATAGAAACTCGGGAAATCGTCCACCGCCGCCGACTCGTCCATCGCGTCCACCAGCGCGCGCAAGCGATCGATCTCCGCATCGGTGACGCGCGCGGTCACCAGCGATCCGGCGAGGCCGGTCAGGCCGGCGCGCAGGTCATAAACCTCTTCGACATCGTGCCGGTCCATGCGCCGCACGAAGACGCCGCGATTGGGGATGAGGTCGAGCAGGCCGAGTTCCACCAGGGCGCGGCAGGCCTCGCGCACCGGGCCGCGGCTGACGCCGAGGCGCAACGCGACCGCGTTCTCGTTCACCCGGCTGCCGGCCAGCAGCTCGCCGCTCAGGATCAGGGTTTCGATCTCGTGGCGGACGACCCCGCTCAGCGAGTTGTCTCGCATCTGGGCGATGGTCGGAATGGTCCGCGCTGTTGCATCGGTCATGGTTCGTGATATTTCTTTGTCGACTGGAGATTGTCAACGATTTACTTAACGACAGCAATGCCGGAACCGGTATCGCTCCTCGATAGACCGCAAAAACATATGCCGCTTAGGACTGAAAGTTCAGAACATGCGCGTCGACGCGGACCTGGCGCCCGCTGATGTCGATCGATCGCACAGATCCCAAGCGCAGCAAGCTTGGCGAATTGGGCCGGCTGATCCTCGGCTACAGCGTCGCCGCGGCCGCCGGATACGGCGCATCGCGCATTCATCTCCCGCTCGCCTGGGTGCTCGGGCCGCTGGTTGCGTCGGCGGCGTTCGGCATTGCCGGCATGCGGCTGCCGGCGCCGCTCATCATGCGCCGTGCGGGCCAGCTCATCATCGGTTCCACCGTCGGGCTCAGCATGACCAGCACCGTGGTGGCAGGCCTGGCCGCCTGGCTCCCGCTGATGATCGCGACCGCCCTGCTCTCGATCCTGGTGTCCGCGACCTTCAGCACGCTGCTCGCGCGGGTCGCACGCATCGACGGCAAGACCGCATTCTTCTGCGTGCTGCCGGGCGGACTGGCGGAGATGGGCAACATCGGCGCCGGCATCGGCGCGCAAATGGAGCCGGTGGCGCTGATCCAGGCGCTGCGGGTCGCGATCGTCGTGCTGCTGATTCCGCCGCTGATGGTGGCGCACGGACTATACCAGGCGCCGGAGGCGATCCCGGACCTGGCGCCGATGTTCGTGGCGCTCGTCCTGTGCGTCGGCCTTGGCGGCGCGTTGCTGGCCTGGATCGTGCGCTTCAACAATCCCTGGATGGTCGGCGCGCTGATCGCGGTCGGAATCCTGACCGCGCTCGAGATCGCCGAGGGCCGGATGCCTCACCTGCTCTTTGCGGTGGGGCAGATCCTGATCGGCTACAACATCGGCACGCGCTTCAAGCGCAGCGCGCTGCGCAAGCTGCCGCGCGTGGCGGCGGTCGCGATCGGCATTATCCTGCTCATGGTGCTGGTGATGGCGTTCTATGCGCTCGGCCTTTCGCATCTGTTCGAC
>DATFDU010000540.1:0-9784 GCA_035251915.1 Dongiaceae bacterium
TAGGCGTCCAGGCTGTCCGTCGGCTTGCTCCTGATGCGTTCGATCTCCGCTTCGTCCAGCTTCGGGGCGATCGCGCCGATGACCCTGGCAGTCATCTGGTCCTGGAGATCAAAGATGTCCTCCAGGTTGCCATCGAAGCGATCGGCCCACAGAGTTGCGCCGGCTTCGGCCTCGATCAGCTGGCCGGTGATCCGCACCCGATTTGCCGCCTTGCGGACGCTGCCCTCAAGGATATATCGCACACCGAGTTCCCGGCCCACTTGCTTTGCACTGATCGAGCGACCCTTGTAGTGGAAGCTCGAATTGCGCGCGATCACGATGAGCGATCGCATGCGCGACAGCGCCGTGATGATTTCCTCTACCATGCCGTCCGCGAAATACTCCTGCTCAGGGTCGTTGCTGAGATTTTCGAACGGCAGCACGGCGATCGATGGCTTATCCGTCAGAGGCAGGCGAGCCGCTCCTTCGTCTGATGCTTCCGGCCGATTGGGGAATGGATCCGGGTCGGATCCCACATCCCGGTGCAGGATCGCCTCGTAGAGCTGCGTGGTCTCCCGCGCCGGCCTCACGCCAAGCTCGCGATGCAACCGATCGCGCAGGGTTTCGTACATCTTGAGCGCCTGCGCCGTTTGTCCGCGCTCGGCGTGGATCTGCATCAAGGCGCGGCTGGCCTCTTCGCGCAGCGGATCACGCGAGAGGAGGCGGCGAGCCGTCGCGATGGCGCGCTCCGACGCGCCGTCGGCCATCGACTGCGACAGCAGCTTGGTCAGCGCTTCCTCAAGCAGGTGGCCTAGCCGTTGCCGCTCGACCAGAAGCCATTCCTCGAAGGCCGGGTCGCGGATGCCGATGCCGTCCAACAGCTCGCCACGATAGAGCGCCACCGCCTGCTCCAGTGCCGTTGTCGACCCATTGCCCGCCAGTCTTTCGAATGTGGCAACGTCGATCGCCACCGCTGCCGGATCGAGCCGGGCCGTCGAACGGTCCGCAACGATCGACGATTGAGCGGCCGCAGGCAAGCATTGGCGCAGCTTGGTCAGAGAGTGCTTCAAGCTGTCACGCGCTTGCTGCTCGCCGCGGTCGCTCCATAGCAGGCTCGCCAGCTTGCCCCGCGAATGCGTGGCGCCAGCCGGCAGTGCCAGGATGGCGAGCAGGGCGCGGTCTTTTTGGCCAAGCAGATCAACCACCTCGCCGTGGGCGAGGCGTAGGTCGAAACCGCCAAGAAGCCTGAGTTCCGCGACCGCCATGGCTATCCGACCAGCAGGCCCCTCCCGTCGGACAAATGACGCTCTTATTGTCGAGTTAACGCATTTTTCCCGATCAGCACAACTGTCAACTCCGATTCTCCCGCCGTTTTCCCGCGGTCCCACACGGGCCATTCACGTCGGACGCCTAGAAAGGACAGGTGCGAACGTGGTCGCACGTGCGAGCCGAAGGAGGCAGCAATGTTGCAGTCCGATCCGAGGCAGTGGCCCATGGGAATGTCCCACTCCATCCTCCCTCCGCATTTCATCGGCGGCGTGGCTCCGTCGCGTCATGATGTAGCGCCTGCTGCCTATCTGGAGAAGCAGGCCGCGCGGCGCGCAGCGACCCTTGAGACGCAGGCGAACCCGAAAACCAGCCAGCTCCTTTGGGGCATGCTGCTTCAGGTGGCACGCCGCGCGGCCGGTGCGGTCTGGCGGCCGCAGCATAGCCACCTCGAGAGCGCGCTGAAATGATGCGGGGGGAAGAAGTCCAACCCGTCAGCGCCCGCCGCCGGTCGAACGCCAACGCCCAGTCCGGCCGGCGGCGCCAGCTCGTCGGCGCTTTCCTGGTCGTGCTGTCCGCCGCGGCCATTGCCGTCGTCCCGGCACTGGCGCGCCTCGCCTATGACGGCGGCAGCGACACCCTGACGGTCATAACGTCCAGGAGCATTGTCACGGCAGGGGCCTGCTTTCTGGTCATGGCGGCGCTCGGACGGCCGCTCGTCATCCGCGGCAGTGCACTGCGCATCAGCCTCGCTCTGGGCGTGCTCTACGCGGTGCACCTCTATGGGTTGCTGGGCGCCGTCAGCTATCTGCCGGTGAACATCGTCATCCTGGTCTTCTATCTGCATCCCCTGATGGTCGGTGTCATCGCCATCCTGTTCGGCCGCGACACGATGTCATGGGGCAGGTTCGCTGCGTTGGTGGCCGCCATCGTCGGCCTCGGACTGGCGGTGGGGTTCTCCCTCGGCAACCTGAGCTGGATCGGCCTAGCGCTGGCGCTGACGGCGGCGGTGCTGGCGGCGGTCGTGATCATCGGTGGCTCGCACGCCATGAAGAGCAGCGATAGCCTCGCCGTGACCTGTTACATGATGGTCTCGGCGGCAGCGAGCTTGGTTGTCACCTGTGTCATCCACGGCGAACTGCGCTTGCCGGTCACGCTTCAGGGCTGGACCGGCTTCAGCGGCGTCGCCATCGCCTACACGATCGGCACGGTCACCTTCTTTGCTGCCATTCCGCTCCTCGGCGCCGTCCGGGCGGCCATGATCAGCAATCTGGAGCCGGTGCTTGGCATCCTGTTCGCCATGGCGGTGCTGGGCGAAGCCGTGTCGCCGCTGCAGGCTCTGGGAATTGTCCTGGTCATCGGCTCGATCTTCGCCATGGAAGCGAGGCGGCGGCCGGTCGCATAATGGGGGCAGTCGCCCTCCGCCTGCGACGCCGGACGGGTCATCCGCTAACCCTGGGACTACTTCCTCCCGCACAGGATGCAGGCGACCGCCACCGTCCGTTCATATTTCATTCACCATGGCTGGCCGGCGCGCTTCCGAGGAGGAAACGCGCCGGCCGAGGTTGCCCCGCAGGCTGCGATCATATGCGGGGCGGCCGATTATTGTGGTCAGTGCGCGGTCCAGCCCCCGTCGACCGGCAAGGCGGTGCCGGTGATCGACCGTGCCGCGTCGGTCGCGAGGAACACGGCGAGGGCGCCGATCTCGCTGGTCTCGGCGAATTTCCTGGTCGGTTGCTTGGCCAGCAGCACCTCCTTGATGATCCGGTCGCGCGAGATGCCGTGCGATTTCGCCTGGCTGTCGATCTGCTGCTCGACCAGCGGGGTCCAGACATAGCCGGGGCAGATGGCGTTGGCGGTGATGCCGAACTCCGCACCTTCCAGCGCGACCGTCTTGGTGAGGCCGATGATGCCGTGCTTGGCCGCGACATAGGCCGACTTGAACGGCGAGGCGACTAGGCCGTGCGCCGAGGCAATGTTGATGATGCGGCCCCAGCCGCGCGCCTTCATGTCCGCGAAGCTCGCGCGGATGGCATGGAATGCAGCGGACAGGTTGAGCGCCAGGATCGCGTCCCACTTCTCCGGCGGGAAGCTCTCGACCGGCGCCACGTGCTGGATGCCGGCATTGTTGACGAGGATGTCGATCTTGCCCAGGCGCGCGATTGCCATGGCGATCATGTCGGTGCAGGCTTTCGGCTCCATCAGGTTTGCCGGCAGGTAGATGGCCGGAGCATCGTGGGTCTCGCGGACGCGCGTGAGCTCGCCCTCGATCTGCCCGGCGTCGCCAAGCCCGTTCATCACCACGCTGGCGCCGGCACTCGCCATTTCTTCCAGGATGCCGAGGCCGATGCCGCTGGTCGATCCGGTGACCAGCGCAACGCGGCCGGCGAGCGGCTTGGCGCGATCAGGCATGGTCCACCACCTGTTCGATGTCGTTGGCGTCGTGAATGAGCACGCCGCTCAAGGCATCGACCTCGCACTGCCAGGGCTGCCGATCGATGGCGCGGCGGACATAGTCGTAGCCGGCCTGCCACCGCGCGCTGATGCCTTCGGCGCTGAAGTCGATATCCTTGGTGTGGTCGTCGAGGTCGAGACGCGGCGCGAGCAGGCGGACCAGATGCATGGTGGTCCCACAGCCATACGATGCGAGCTCCGCCACCATCGGATCACGGGCCAGATCCTTCGGCAGGCGCGCCGCCAGCTCGCGCACGACGTGGCGCAAGCGGTGCAGCTGCTGCTGGCGCGCGACGTGGCTGAGGCCGCGGCTGGAAAACTGGATGTCCTTGTGCCGGGTGATGACCTGCCACAGCGTCTCCGGCAGGTCGCCGTGCGGCTGCCACAGATCCACCGCGAAGATCAGGCCGTCGCGCCGCGGCATGTCATCGAACACGACCTCGATCGGCGTGTTGGAATAGACGCCGCCGTCCCAATACAGCGCGCCTTCGATCTCGATCGCGGGAAAGGCCGGCGGCAGCGCGCCCGACGCCATGATATGCGCGATGTCCAGCCGCATCTCGCGGCTGTCGAAGTAGCGCATCTCGCCGGTGCCGACATTCACCGCGCCGACCGTCGCCCGCATCTGGCGGCTGTTGAGATGTTCGACGTCGATCAGGTCCGCCAGCGTGGATTTGAGCGGATCGGTGCCGTAGTAGGCGGCGAGGCCAGGACCCGCCGGATAGTGCATGCCCCACAGCGCTGCCGGATTGGGCTGGAAGAAGCCGGGCACGCCCTGGGTCAGAACGCCGAGATTGGCGAACGCATTCCCGAACATCGAGAGCCAAGGCATCTTGAGCGAGGACCTGGTCCGCACGCGGTCCCAGAATTCCGTGAGCCGGTCGAGTCGGTCGGCCGGCCTGTTGCCGGCGATGATCGCGGCATTGATCGCCCCGATCGACGTGCCGACCACCCAATCGGGCTCGATGCCCGCTTCGCTCAGGCCCTGGTAGACGCCGGCCTGGTACGCGCCGAGAGCGCCGCCGCCCTGCAGCACCAGCACGACCTGGCCGAATGGCCGCGAAGGTTCGGATCGACGAGTCATGACGTTCATGGCAGCCCTCTAGCAGAAAGCGATGTTGACTGGACCTTCGCGCAGACGCGCGCCGGGGGACATTGCCGAGTTCCTATCGGTTCCATGCCGCGGCAGCATGCGCTGCAGCGTGGAACTCTTCGGACGCGTCAGGGTCGTGGTCAGCAGCGCGGCGATGGCGAGCGCGATCCCGATGCCCGCGACACAGGCGGACCAGCCGAACTGGACATAGAGTTGGCCCAGGACGGCGCTGCCCACGAGCCCGCCGAGGAAATAGCTCGCGAGATACAGCCCGCTGGCCAGCGCGCGATTCGACGGCGCTGCGCTGCCGACGAAGTCGGTGGCGGCGGCTTGCGCCAAGAAGGTCCCGACGCCGATCAGCGCAAGGCCCGTCACGACGGCCGCCAGGGAGGGCATCAGCAGCAGCGGCAATCCAGCGCCGGCGATGGCGAGCGCGCTCCACAAGGTCGTCCGCGTGCCGAATCGCGCCACCAACCGTCCGCCGAGCGGCGTGGTGACGATCGACGGCAGGAACACGAGATAGACGAAGCCAAGCGACATCATCCCCAGCTGGAACGGCACTGACGCCAGCACGAAGTTGACATAGGTGAAGGTGCCGATGAAGGCGAACAGGATGCAGAAGCCGATGCCGAAACCGGCGAGCAGCGGACGGTTGTGCAGATGGTCGGTCCAGGCGGTGCGTGACGCTTCTCTCTTTAGCGCGACCATCGGCATCGTCCGCGGCACCGTGCAATAGACCAGCACCGCCCCCGACAGGTTGAGCAGCGCGAACACCGAGAAGCTCGCCGCCAGGCCGAGGTGATCGGCGATGGCGGATGCGAACAGGCGTCCGAACAGGTTGCTGGCGACGTTGCCCGTGACATAGGCCGCGAAGGCAGTGGCCGAGCTCCGCGCGCTCAGATGCTCGCCGAGATAGGCCAGCATCAACGCGAAGGCCGCCGCCATGAAGACTCCTTGCGAGACGCGCAGAAGGGAGAAGGCGATCAGGTTCGGCGCCACCGACAGCAATACCGTCGGGAGGGTCAGCAGGGCGAGGCTGATCCAGATCCCGCGTCGGCGCTCGATGCGGCCACCGAGCAGCGCCACGGCCAGGCTCGCCACGGCCATGCCGAGGGTGCAGGCATTCACCGCCACCCCCATGGCGGCCGGACTGACCGAGTAGGCCTGTGCCAGCGCGGGCAGCAGTGCCTGGGTCGCGAACAGGTCGACCAGCGTCAGGAACGCGGTCAAGGCGATGACAGCTGTGCGCGCCAAGGATGGTGCGGCGCCGGATGCTGCGTCGGCCGAAGGTTCAAGGATGCTCATGCTCGGTTCCGATCGCGCCGGACGCGGCCGCCGACCATGCGGTCGAACGCGGCGCCCGGCGCGATGTGCGACCATCTACATGTTGACGTCGTTCGGATCGTGCAGGATGTCGGCGGAGATCAGCACCACCGGCTTCTTGCCGGTGTTCTGCCACCAGTGCGAACGGCCCGCATCGACCGACACCTCGCCCGCCCTGTGCAGCAGCGGAACGGCGCAGGTGCTGGCATATTCGGTGATCTCGCCGGACACGACATAGATCAGCGCCGGACGATCGGCATGGCTGTGCCACGGCACGATGCCGCCGGGCTGGATCTCGAGCTGGCGCATGCGGAACTGGTGGCCGTCCGCCGCCACCTTCTCCTTGGAGAGGTCGATCGCGGCCAGGACGGTGTCGGTCACATCCTTGGGCTCGGTCGCGCCCATGGGCTGGCCCTTGCCGTCGGTGACGATCTTGTCCGCCGGGCACTCGCCCGCCATGGCGGTAGCGGCCGTCGCGATGCCGGCGGCGCTGGCGATGGCGGCGATGGCGACCTTGCGCCACGGCCGCAGGAACTTGGTGAACATGATGAGACTCCTCTGTGGCTGGAAGCGGGCGCATCGATGCGCCGCACGCCGCGACCATCACCGATGCCGGGCAATCAGTAAAATGCTGGTGTTCTATGAGTTTGATGTTGGCCCGGCATTGCGTCCCGTCCACGGCCGAGAGGGGCGTTACCGGGCCCTATGGTATCGATGTCAGCTGGGCATCGCGGACGGCCATGCCGATCGGGTATGGTTGATCCGGAAAACCGAGGAGCCCGTCTCCATGGAAATGCACCAGATCCGCTACTTCCTGGCCGTCTGCGACTGCCTCAACTTCACGCGCGCGGCGGAGACCTGCAACGTGACGCAGCCCGCCTTGACCCGCGCGGTCCAGAAGCTGGAGGAGGAGCTGGGCGGCCTGCTGTTCCGGCGCGAGCGCAAATACACCCACATGACGGACCTGGGTCACCTGGTGCGCCCGCAGCTCGAAGCCATCCTGGCGCAGAGCGAAAGCGCCAAGTCGACTGCCAAGAGCTTCCTGCAATTGAAGGACGCGCCGCTCAAGCTCGGCGTCATGTGCACCATCGGGCCGATGCGCTTCATCGGCTTCCTCGCCACTTTCGGACGCGGGCATCCCGGCATCGAGGTGTCGCTGATGGAATCGGTGCCGCAGCGCCTCGCGGACTCGCTGATGGCCGGCGAGCTCGACGTCGCGATCATGACCCAGCCGGCGGAGGCGCACGACCGGCTCGATCTCCATCCGCTCTACGAGGAGCGTTTCATGATCGCCTGCGCGCCCGGCCATCGCTTCGAGCAGATGGAGCAGGTGCCGATGGCGGACATCGCCGGCGAAGCGTACCTGACCCGCGCCAACTGCGAATATATCGGCTATCTCGACGGCATCCTGGCCGAGCGCATGATCAAGGTGCAGGACGTCTACCAGTCGGAGCGCGAGGACTGGATCCAGTCCATGGTGCTGGCCGGCATGGGCATCAGCTTCATCCCGGAATACACCCCGGTCATCCCCGGCATCGTGACCCGGCCGATCGTCGAGCCCGAGGTCACCCGCGCCATCCACATGGTGACCGTCGCCGGGCGCCGCTTCTCGCCGGCGGTCGCCACCTTCGTGAAGGCGGTCGACAGGTTCAAATGGCCGCCGCTGTCGGCGGTGTCCCAGCCGGGTGCGCAGAAGAGCAAGCTCAAGGCCGCCGGCTGAGTAGCCATTGATTTCGCTGGGACTTCGTCCGCGAACCCGCCACCGCCCGTTGATATTTCATTCACCATGGCCTTTTATGCTGGCCGCAACATGACAGCAGTACGCAACACCGGATCATAAGCCGCGATGAAGCCCCGGCCCGAGCCGCACAGAGAAAACGTGGCGCCGCGCCCGGAACGCGGGGCGACGGAGGCCCAATCGCACCTCACCGAAGAGCGCTATCGGGCGCTCGCCGAAACGCTTCGCGCGGTCCCCTGGGAAGCCGACCCTACGACCGACCACGTCACCTATGTGGGTCCGCAGATCGAAGCCCTCACCGGATATAGCGCGGAGGAATGGATCGCGCCGAGCGCATGGCCGAGAGCCCTGCATCCCGAGGACCGCGACGCCGCTATGTGGGCTTACGAGTGGCACCGGCAGCGCCGCCGCGATCACAACCTGGAGTACCGCCTGATCACGAAGTCGGGGCAGCAGGTCTGGTTCCGCGACATCATCACTTTTGTGACCACGGCCGATGGGCGAAGTCTGGTGCGCGGCCTGATGATCGTGATCGACGAGGAAAAGGCGCTGGAGCGCGCGCTGCGCGCCAGCGAGGCGCGCTACCGCGAGGCCGAGCGCATCGCGCGGTTGATCCACTGGAGCGTGGCTCTCAGTCCGGACGGCAAGTGGGAAAACAATGTCGTGACCTACTCCGACGGAGCGGTCGAGATGTTCGGCATCGCCGAGCATGAACGGCAGGTCAGGAATGCGGAGACTCTCGAATGGGTGCATCCGGATGACCGCGCGCCGCTGCGCACCGCACTGATCAAGGGCATCGAGGATCGCCAGCGCGAGTTCTCGGTCACCTACCGCATCGTCCGGCCGGACGGCTGCGTGCGCTGGGTCGTCGAGCATGTCAGAAACGAATATGACGAGACCGGCCGGCGCATCAGCGCCTTCGGCATCATCCAGGACATCACCGAGCACCGGCAGCGCGAGCTGCAGCTGAGCGCGGCCTATCTGCGCGCCGATCTCGCGAGCCGGGCCAAGACCCAGTTCCTCGCCACCATGAGCCACGAGCTGCGCACGCCCTTGAACGCCATCATCGGCTTCTCCGAGGTCATGAAGGAGGAGATCATGGGGCCGCTCGGCACCCCCGGCTACAAGGACTACGCCGCCGACATCCATGGCAGCGGCACCTTCCTGCTCTCCATCATCAACGAGCTGCTGGACCTCAGCCTGATCGATTCCGGCGAGATGAAGCTCGACGAAGCCCTGGTGCAGATCGACAAAATCGCGGAAAGCAGCGTCGCGCTGCTGCGCTCCAAGGCGGCCGCCAAGGGGATCAAGCTCACCCAGGCGGCGCCGCGCAATCCGCCGCTGCTGCGCGGCGATGCGCGCCGGATCAAGCAGGCGGTGGTGAACCTCCTCACCAACGCCATCAAGTTCACGCCGTCCGGCGGTTCGGTCGAGATCTCGGCCAGCTGGTCGGACGAAGGCATGGCCTTGACCGTCAGCGACACCGGCATCGGCATCGCGGCGGCGGATCTGGATCGGGTGACGAAGCCCTTCGTGCAAGTGGAAAACTGGCTCGCCCGCAAGCACGAGGGCGCCGGCCTCGGCCTCGCCATCACCAAGAGCATCTGCGAGCTCCACGGTGGGACGCTGGTCCTGGAGAGCACGCTGGGCCAGGGGACGGTCGCTCGTATCCTGCTGCCCGCCGAACGGATCCACGCGCGGTCCTAGCGCGCGCCACCATTGCATACCTTTCCCTGAGCACCTAGCCTTGCGACAACACGCAAAGGGGCTCCCATGACCGACATCATCCAGCTGCATGCGCATCGCGCGATCCTGGGCGAGGGGCCGACCTGGCGGCCGCGCGAGAACGCGCTCTACTGGATCGACCTGCGCGCGCCGGCGATCTTCCGCTACGATGGCGCCAGCGGCCGCAACGAGACGCTGCCGATCCA
>DATFDU010000541.1:0-14135 GCA_035251915.1 Dongiaceae bacterium
GCGTTGGCGCGCACGCCGCCGATCCGGTCGCGCCACGCGCCCTTGGTGATGACGCTGTCGAAATGGGTCGGGTGCGCGCAGTTGATCATGTAGTAGGCCGGCGCATAGGCGGTGGCGCCGTCGACCTCCTCGATTGCGGCCTGCAGGCTCTGCCCGGTCGGCAGCCTTCCGTCGGTCTCGACCGTGAAGGAGATCGCGACCGGCATCTTCGCCGCCACCGCGGCGCGGGTGAGGCCGATCGCCTCGTTGACGTTGGTCATGGTGATGGCGGAGATCATGTCGGCCTCGGTATCGGCGAACACCGCGACCTGCTCGGCGTGATAGTCCTCCGCTTCCTTGGCGCTCATCAGCGCGCCGGGATCGTAGCCATCGCCGCGTGGGCCGACGCAGCCGCTGATCACGGTCGGCGTCGCATGCGATTCATATTTCTTCCGCAGCTCCGCCAGCAGCGCGATGCTGTCGCGGTTGGCGTGCGCCAGCGCTTCCCTGGAATAGCCGAGCTTGGCGCCCCAATCGGCGCTGGCGCGCCAGGTCGCACTCTCCAGCACGAAGCCGACGCGATTGGCGACCGCGATGGCGAGATAGCGCTCGTAGTATTTCCGCAGCGCGTCCCAGCCGGCGCGGTCGCGCAGCAGATCGAACGCCGCGAAATGCGGCAGCTCCAGACCTTCGAGGAAGATCAGCGTCGTCTCGATGCCGCCGTCGGTGAGGAACAGCTTGCCATCCAGCTGCGGCAGATGCTGACGGTGTTTACCAAGATTACTCATGCTCACATTCCTTTTCATCATGTCGACGCACCCCGCGTCGAGAGGCGCGGAAATTGACGGCAAACGCCGGGCCGATCTAGCAGGCTCATGGTCCAGTCCTATGCGCGCGCCGAATTCCGAGACGACTCAGATGCTTAACCGCAGGCGTTGTGAACCGCGCCACAGGCGGCGCGCGACAGCCTGGGACGGCAACTGTACCTGTGGTACAGTGCGGCATGCTTGAAATGTCGCCACGCAAAGGCTCCGCGACGCGGGAGCGCATCCTGGAACTGGCCGAGGCCGCTGTTCTCGAGAAGGGATTCGCCGCCACATCGATCGAAGAGCTGATCGTTGCCGCCGGCATCACCAAGAGCGGCTTCTTCTATCACTTCAAGGACAAGGGCGAGCTCGCGACCGCGCTGATGCAGCGCTACATCGCGCACAACGATGCGGTGATGGCCGACATTTTCGCGCGCGCCGATGAGCTGAACGAAGACCCGCTGCACGGCTTCCTGGTGGCGCTGAAGCTGTTCGCGGAGATGACGGCCGACCTGCCCGGCACGCATCCCGGCTGCCTGGTTTCGGCTTTCTGCTATCAGGATCGGCTGTTCAGCCAGGAGATGCGCGACATGATGCTCGAGGGCGTGAGCAGCTGGCGCAAGTTCTTCCTCGATCGGCTGACGCTCATTGCGGAGCGCCATCCGCCCCGGATCAAGATCGAGCTCGAGGCGCTCGCCGACATGGCGAACGCGCTGGTCGACGGCGGCATCATCATGTCGCGGATCATGCGCGACAAGAACATCCTGCCGCAGCAGATCATGCTCTACCGCGACTTCGTGCGCACGGTCTTTCTGGGCACTTAAGGCCAGGGATCAGGTATCAGACGTTTCTGATTCCTGATTACTGATCTGCGACCCAGCGCTTTCTGAGCTCGCCCAGCCGGCCTTCAGGAATTGCGGCCTGCACTTCGCGCATCAGGCGATTCATGACGCTGATGTTGTGCTGGGTCAAGAGCTGCATGCCGAGCAGCTCTTCCGCCTTGATGAGGTGATGCACGTAAGCGCGCGAGAAATTGCGGCAGCAGTAGCAGTCGCAAGCTTCGTCGATTGGCGCCGCGTCGTCCTTGAAGCGCGCGTTCTTGAGGTTGACCCGCTCGCCTTTGACGCCCGGCATCAGGGCGGCGCCGTGGCGCGCGATGCGGGTCGGGCTGACGCAGTCGAAAGTGTCGATGCCCTGCGCGACGCCGGCGAAGATGTCGCGGAAGCCGCCGATGCCGAGCAGGTGGGTCGGGCGGTGGCGGTTCAGCGTTTCCATCGCGCAGCCGACCACCTCGTCCATCTCGGCACTGGTGCCGCCGAGGGTGCCGCCGACGGCGTTGCCGAAGAACGGCCGGTCGTTCACATAGGCAGCTGCTTCGTGGCGCAGGTCGCGATACACGCCGCCCTGCAGGATGCCGTAGAGCGCCTGCGTGCCCTTAGGGCCGCGATCGAATTCTGCCAGGCAGCGGTCGGCCCAGCGGTTGCTGAGGCGCAGCGAGCGCTCGGTGTATTTGCGGTCGGAATGATAGGGCGTGCACTCGTCGAAGGTGACGATGAGGTCGGCGCCGAGCTTGCGCTGGATGTCGATCGAGCCTTCCGGCGTCAGCAGGTGCTTGCTGCCGTCGATGTAGGAGCGGAAGGCAGCGCCCTTCTCGCTGATCTTCAGCAGCGTCTTGGGCCGCGCGATGTCGCGCCGCCCCTTGATCTCGTCCGCGACCGAGCCGTGGCCCAGGCTGAAGATCTGGAAACCGCCGGAATCGGTCAGCATCGGGCCGTCCCAGCCCATGAAGCGGTGCAAGCCGCCCATCTTCGCCACCAGGTCGGCGCCTGGCTGCAGCATCAGGTGATAGGTGTTGGAGAGGATGATCTGCGTCTTCTCCGCGCGCAGCCCTGCGGGCGAGCAGGCCTTCATCGCCGCCTTGGTGGCGCAGAAGATGAAGGCGGGCGTGTCCAGCACGCCGTGCGGCGTGAACAGCCGCCCGCGCCGGGCACGCGAGCCCTGCGGATCCTCGGCGACGACGTCGAACGCGAAGTTGGGATAGGAGAAGGTCATGCCGCCGCCTGCGCCGGCGCCGCGTCGTTGCGCGCTTCGTAGGCCCTGCGGTCTTCCTCGGGCAGGAACCAGCGCGCGGCGTACATGAATGGCGCTTCCAGGATCGCCATCGCGAGGCGGATCCAGTAGGTGCCGAGGATGAAGGTGAAGATGAGCGTGTTGAGGCCGACCACCTGGTCGTGCTGGCCAAGCAGCCAGGGGAACACCATCCAGGCGAGCGTCGAGAAGATCGTATTGTCGACCAGCGCCGACACGGCGGTCGAACCGCAGGCGCGCACCCACAGCTGGCCGGGGCCGGTCCATTGCCGGATCTTCTGGAACACATAGATGTCGTTCATCTGGCTGATCAGGTACGAAGCAAGACCCGCGATCAGCAAGGTCGTCTGCGGCAGGTAGAGCGCGACGATGTGGTCATGGTTGGGCAGCGCCCAGGCCATGCCCTGGCCCGCTTCTTCCGCCGTCATCGGCTTGTAGCCCATGATGAGCAGCATCATGATGTTCATGATCAGCAGGGCGGAGAAGCCCAGCCAGACCGCCTTGCGCGCGATGGCGCGGCCGTAATACTCGGTCAGCACATCGGTCGCAACGTACGTCGCCGAGAAAGCAACCGTGCCCAGCGCCACCGGGTCGGCGGAGTAGCTGAAGCTCGCGGCCTTCAGCACCTGCGCGTTGGCGGCGATGATGCCGACCGCGATGAAGATGAACATGCCGGCGGCGCCGAACGGGCGCAGCACCAGCGGGATGAGGCTGAAGACGACGACCAGCTCGATCGCGAGCATGGATTCGGTCGGCAGGGCGTTGAGGCCCGCCACCAGATCGGCAAACATTTTCGCTCCCTTCCTCGGTGACCGGGATGACAGCCCGGGCGAGCCGAAAGGCATTACGCATCTGCCCGCGCGTTCCGGGATGAGCCCGGTGCGAAGGCGGGTGGCAGCCGGTCCAGGCCGGCGGCGTCACCCCAAGAAAAACCCGCGAAGCCGACCAGGCCGCGCGGGTGTTTCAACTCTGGTCGCCGTTGACCGGCGAAACGAACTCAGGCGGCGGCGCGCTCGGCGGCCTTCTCGATGCGGCGCTTCAGGCGGCGCGCTTCGGCCGGCAGCTTGGCGTCCGGCATCGACAACAGGTAGGCGTCGAGGCCGCCATTGTGCTCGATGGTGCGGATCGCGTTCACCGTCAGGCGCAGCTTCACCAGCTGGCCGAGCGCGTCGGACAGGAGGGACGTCACCTGCAGGTTCGGCATGAAGCGCCGCTTGGTCTTGTTGTTGGCGTGGCTGACGTGGTTGCCAACCAGGACGCCCTTGCCGGTGATGTCGCAACGCCGGGCCATAGCAAAAATCCTTTTTCTTCAGCGGCTTCGTTCAAAACAAAGGGGCCGGACAAGCGTCACCTGCCGGCCGGGTCGCCGGGGTTTTAGAGAAGGGGGCCGGCACAGTCAAGGTGATTCCACTGCGGCGGGCCGGCCGCTAGCCACCCAAGCCCTTGAAAAAGCTGGAAAGCAGCGACCGGGCCGCCGCCGCGGGCGAAGCCTTGCGCTGTCCGACCCTGGTCTCCAGCCTGGCCAACCGGTCGGCCAGGTCCGGGTCGGATTTCAGGCGCTCGAGCAGACCGTCCGAGACCTCCTGCCACAGCCAGTTCTTGGCCTGGTCGCGGCGGCGGCTGTCGAACTCCCCGGTCTTGGCAGTCGCCTTGCGGAAGGCCTTGACCCTGTCCCACACCGCCGCCATGCCCTCGCCTTTCAGGGCCGAGCATTTGACCACGCTCGGCTGCCAATCCTCGTGCAGGGCGTGCATCAGGCGCAGGGCGTGGGCGTAGTCGGCGGCGGTGCGCTCGGCCGCGCTGGCGAGATCGCCGTCCGCCTTGTTGACGATCAGCAGGTCGGCCAGCTCCATCACGCCGCGCTTCACGCCCTGCAGGTCGTCGCCGCCGCCCGGGCTGAGCAGCAGCAGAAACATGTCGGTCATCTCGGCGACCGCGGTCTCCGACTGGCCGACGCCGACCGTCTCCACGATCACCACATCGAAGCCCGCCGCCTCGCACAGCAGCAGCGCCTCGCGGGTGCGGCGGGCGACCCCGCCCACCGTCTCGCCCGCGGGGCTGGGGCGGATGAAGGCTTCCTTGCGCTTGGCGAGTTCGGTCATGCGCGTCTTGTCGCCGAGGATCGAGCCGCCGGAGATCTTGGACGACGGATCGATCGCGAGCACCGCGACCTTGTGCCCGGAATCGATCAGGTATTGCCCGAAGGATTCGATGAAGGTGGATTTGCCGACACCCGGCGGACCGGAGATGCCGAGGCGGATCGACTTGCCGGCCTTGGGCATCACGAGGTCGAGCAGCTTCTCCGCCGACCGCCGGTGATCCTCGCGCCGCGATTCCACCAGGGTGATGCCGCGCGCCAGGGCGCGGCGGTCGCCGGATCTTATCTTGTCGGCAAGCTCCTGCTCGGTCACTGCGCAGGGACCTTGGGTGGCGAAGCGTCGATGTCGAGCGCCTGATCGACACCGCGCAGCTTGCGCTCGGCCGCCTCCTGCTGGCGCCACCACATCGCGGCGTAGATGCCGTCCTGCTGCAGCAATTCGCCGTGGCGCCCGCGTTCGGCGATGCGGCCGTCGGACAGCACGATGATCTCGTCGGCATCGACGATGGTGCTGAGGCGATGCGCGATCACCAAGGTGGTGCGGTTGCGCGACAGCTCCTTGAGGTTGCTCTGGATCTCGCGCTCGGTCTGGGTATCGAGGGCGGAGGTCGCCTCGTCGAACAGCAGGATCGGCGGCGATTTGAGGACGGTGCGGGCGATCGCGACGCGCTGCTTCTCGCCGCCGGAGAGCTTCAGGCCGCGCTCGCCGACCCGCGTCTGGTAGCCGTCGGGCAGCTTGGCAATGAAATCGGAGATATGCGCCATCCAGGCCGCCTGCTCGATCTCCGCATGGCTGGCGCCAGGCTTGCCGTAGGCGATGTTGTATTCAACGGTGTCGTTGAACAGCACGGTATCCTGCGGGACAATGCCGATGCTGGAGCGCAGGCTCTGCTGCTGCACGTCGCGGATGTCCTGGCCGTCGATCCGGATGTGGCCGCTGGTCACGTCGTAGAAGCGGAACAGCAGGCGCGAGATGGTGGACTTGCCGGCGCCGGAGGGGCCGACGATGGCAAGGGTCTTGCCGGCGGGCACGCGGAAATTGATGCCCTTCAGGATCGGGCGCCGCGGATCATAGCCGAACACGACGTTGTCGAAGGCGATCTCGCCCGCCTTCACCTGGAGCACAGACGCACCGGGCTTGTCCTCGACGTCGACATCCACCCGCAACAGCGCGAACATCGCCTCCATGTCGATCAGCGACTGGCGGATCTCGCGATAGACCGTGCCGAGGAAGTTGAGCGGCAGGTAGAGCTGGATCAGGTACGCATTGACCAGCACGAAGTCGCCGACCGTCATGGTGCCGCCGGCGACGCCGTACGCGGCCATGGTCATCATGACCGTGACGCCGACCGCGATGATGAAGGCCTGACCGACGTTCAGCGTCGCCAGCGTGGTGCGCGATTTCACCGCCGCCTGCTCGTAGGCCTGCAGCGCGACGTCGTAGCGGCGCGCCTCGTGCTCCTCGTTGTTGAAATACTTCACCGTCTCGAAGTTCAAAAGCGAATCGACCGCCTTGGTGTTGGCGGTCTGGTCCGACTCGTTCATCTGGCGGCGATACTTGATGCGCCATTCGGTGACGGCAAGGGTGTACCAGACGTAGCCGCCGATGGTGGCCGCGGTCGCCAACGCGAAGCGCCAATCATAGAGCGCCCACAGGATGCCACACACCAGCGCGATCTCGATCAGGGTGGGCAGCACGTTGAACAGCACGAAGAACAGCAGGAACTCGATGCCCTTGGCGCCGCGCTCGATCGCGCGGGTGAGGCCGCCGGTCTGCCGATCGAGGTGGAACTTCAGCGACAGTGCATGCAGGTGCCGGAAGGTCTGCAGCGCGACGTTGCGGATCGCGCGCTGCGCCACCTTGGCGAAGATGCCGTCGCGCAATTCGGAGAACAGCTGGGTTGCGACGCGCGCGAGGCCATAGGCGAGGAGCAGGCCGATGGGCACGGCGATGGCGACCGCCGTGCCGGTTGCGGCGCCCTGCCCCACGTGGGGCGTGAGCACGTCCACCATGGCCTTAAACAGAATGGGGACATAGACGTTGGTGAGCTTGGCAACGACGAGGCAGCCGACCGCCGCCCCCACGCGCGTGCGCAGATCCCAGCCGATGCGGGTCCACAGATGCGGCAGAAGCTCCCTGACCGCCTGCCATTGGCCGACGCGCTCGCGCTCGGCATTCGCCTCAATTGCCATGGATGACCCTGACCAACTCCCAGCTCTCGCCCTCTATGTATGGCCAGGAGGCGGTGGGATCAATGCTCGCTCTCCGATTGTCATCCCGGACAGCCGCCCAACGGGCGGCTGTCCGGGACCCATGCGATGCCGAGAAAATGTTCGGCCGAACATCAGTTCGTGGAAATGCACCATGGGTCCCGGGTCAAGCCGCTTCGGCGGCTTGCCCGGGATGACGGTTGTTTGATGCTTTGTCGCAAAGCTGCCTAATGCTCCGTCGCGCGGCCGAGGCTGCGGGACATCACCAAATACAGCTTGCCCACGTCGGCGGTGATGAAGGTCGCGCTCAGCACCGATTCGGGATCAGCCGTCGCCGAGTGGCTGAGCAGGTTCTCGAATTTCGCGAGATAGCGGTCGACCATGTCCTGGAACTTGTCGTCGCGCTGGTAGCGCTGCTGGATCGCCGGGACGATGTAGGCATCCTTCGACTTGAACAGGCGGCGCGCGAACACCGAGCGGTCGCCGTTGCGGTAGCGCTTCCACACGTCCTCCGGCACTTCGGCATCGAGCAGGTTGTGCATGTCGAGCGCGAGGCCGTTGAGCTCGTCGATCATCACCGCCGCGACCTTGAGGAACGCATCGCGGGTGGTGAGCGCGGTGGTTTGGCGCAGTTTGTCGAGCCGGTCCATCGCCGCCTGGGTCGACTTCGCGATCTCCTGGGTCTGCAATTGGAAGCGGGCGCCGAGCTCGCTGGTGCGCTGGGTGGCGGCGTCGAGCGAGACCCTGAGGCTGTTGGTCTGCTTGTCGAAGCTCTGCGCGACGTGGGTGGCGCGCTGGATCGCCTGCTCCGCAACCCGCGTCATGTGCGATACGCGCTCCTCCAGCGTGACCGAAGCGGCCTTGAACTCCTGGTTCAGCTTCTGTGCGGCGTCGATCAGGACGACCGAGTGCTTGCCCGACAGCTCGCTGGCGGCGCTGGCCTCCGCCTTGGCCGCTTCCGCGCTCGATTTTGCCGCCGCGGCGGCGGCAGCGAATTCGGAGGTCTGGCCTTGCAGCTGGCTGCGCACCGATTGGCCGAGATTGACGACCTGCTGCGAGAGCTGCGCCAGATCCTGCAGCTGCACATTGACCGAGGTCTTGAGATCGTCGAGCTGGCCGCCGGCGCGCTTGGCGAGCTGGGTCAGCGCCTCGCCGCCGTCGCGGAAGCTCTGCACCACGTCGCGCGCCTGCCGCGCGCCTTCCAGGGTCGCGTCCTTCAAGGTCTGCGCCAGACTCCCCACCTGCTCGTTCAAGGTGACGAGCTGCGCTTCGCCGTCCTTGGCGGTCTGGCTCACGAGATCCATGCGCTGCGTCAGCGACTCGCTCAAGTCGTGCTGGCGGAGCAGCGAGCGGTCGATCACGGCGGTCAGCCCTTCGGTCTGTTGCAGCAGGCTCTGGCCCACTTCCTCGAGGCGGCGGCGCGCGACATCTGCGGCACCCGCCAGCTGCGCGGCCTGGCCCAGATGCAGCTGCGCCAGCTGATCCGACTGGCGCGCGCCTTCCGTCGCCGCCTGGCGCAAGGTCTCGCACTGCGTTTCCACTTCCTGGCGGATCACCGTCGTTTTTGCCGCCGCGGTCGCGGTGGCGGTGTCGAGATCCTGGATCGACTTGCGCAGGGTCTGGTTGAGGGTGCCGGCGCCGTCGGTGGCGCGCGCCGAAGCTTCGATCAGCGCGGACGCGTCGTTGCGGAAGGACTGGGCGATGCCCTGGGCCTCGACCGCGACCCGCTCCGCGACCTTGCCCACATCGTCGATCTGCGCCTTGAGGTTCTGGCGGATCTCGAGCGTCGCGGCATTGGTCTTCGCCAAGGCGGCCTGCAGATCGTCGCTCTGCCGCTGCAGGGTCTGACCGAGATCGATCGCCCGCTCCGCGGCGGCGGCGCCTGCCGTCTTCAAGCCGGCGGCATGGCGGTTGATCAGGCCTTCGATGGTGCCGGCGAGGTCCTCGACCTGGCGCTGCAAGCCCCGGCTGGCTTCCGACGCGCGCTCGGTCAGCTGCAGTCCGGCGCGGCTCGCCTCGTGCGCCTGCTTCGACAAGGCGTCGCGCATGGCGATGGCGACATCCGCCGCCTGCGCCGCCGCCTTGCCCAGGGTGACGGCCTGCGAGTTGGCGGCATCCGACAACTGCTTGCCGCGGTCGACCAGGTCCTGGAACAGGGCGCGCACGCCTTCGCTTTCGGTGCCGAGATTCTTGGTCGCTTCGTTGGCGGCCGCCGCAGCGACGTCCTTCAGATGCGCGGCCTGACGCTGCGCGGCTTCTTCGAAGCTGGCGACGATGTCGGCGAGGCCTTGGCCGGTCAGCTCGGCCTGCACCTTCGCGGAGGCGCTGAGGCCGTGGGTCTGCTGCACCAGGCCGGCGGCGGTGGCAGCGATCTCCTGCGCCTGCAGCTTCAGTGCGGATTCCAGATACGCACCGGCCTGCTTGGCGGCGGCGATCAGCTCGTCGCGCTGCGCGACGGTCGCGAATTGCAGCTCCTTGATGCGATTGCCGATCTGCTCGGCCGCATTCAGGAACTCATCCGACTGCCCGCGCATCAGATTGTGCAGCGAGTTCGCTGCCTGTTGCGCCATGTCCTGGAGCCGGGTGTTGGCGGCCTGCATGGATTGCTCGAGCGCGGTGGAGCGGCTTTCCAGCTCGCCCGCCGTCTCGCGGACCGCGACCATGTGCTTGTCGAGTTGCTCCTTCAGCTTGGCGCCGACCTGATCGGTCGCCTCGTTCAACCGATCGCCATGCGCCAGAGCCTGGCTGGAGAGATCGCCGGTGCGCCGGATCAGGCTGTCGACGACCGCGCTCAGCGCCTGGGAATGGCCGTCGAGCTGACCGCGCAGGCTCTGCGCCGCGCGGTCGGCGGCCTCCGACAACAGGCGGCTCTGCCCCGCCGCGGCATCCGCGAGGGCGGCGGCGCGGCGGTCGATCTCCTGCAAGGCGCCGGCGATGGAATCACCGTAGTTGCTGATGGCGGAGCGCCAATGCTCGGCGGCCTGCTGCTCCAAGGAGCGCATGCGCTCGCTGTGCTCGGTGAGCCGCACGCCGAAGCGGTCGGCGCCTTCAGCCGCCACCTGGGTAGCGCGCCTAGCATGGCTTTCCAGCTCTTCGCCCAAGTTGGTGGTGCGCTGTTCCAGCGCCTGCACCAGCTCCGACAATTTGCTGTGCTGCTCGCGCCAGGTCTCGCCCAGCGCCATGGTGTGCAGCGCCATGCGCTGGCGCAGCGCATCGCCGGCCTGCTCGCCGGCGGAGACCAGCTGCTCGCGCTGCTGGATGATCTGCTCGCCGAGCTTGGCCAGGCGTTCGGCCGCGGCCTTGTCCAGATCGTCGAGCCTGGTCTCCTGGGCCGCCACATGCGCGGTGATGCGCTCGCCGGCCTTGTCGATGATGCCGGCGACCCGCTCGGCCTGCTTGTCGATATCGGTGCCGAGCCTGGTGTTGCGCTTCTCCACCTCGAACAGATGCTCGTCGATCTTGGCTGCTTCCTTGCGCAACAGCTCGGCGAACTTGTCCGAGCCACGGCCGGCCGCGCTTTCGAGGATGCCGCCATGGGCCTGGATCGCGGCGGCCAGCTCGTCGGCTTTCTTGGCTGCGATCTGCGCCAGCTCGTCGAGCTTGGCCTCGTGGCCGTCGATGTGGGTGCGGAAGCGCTGCGAGGCGGCGTCGGCCGCCAGCGTCATGCGGCCGCTCTGCTGATCGACCAGCTGCTGCAGCTCCGTGGTCTGGCGGGTGGCGGCATCGGTCGCGCCGGCCAGCACGGCCTTGAACTCGCCGACCTTCTCGGCAAAGACCTTGGCGGCCTCGACCGTCGCCTCGCCCAGCTTCCTGCTGTGCTCGTCCAGCGACCCGCTGATCGCCTGCTGGCGTTCGCCGAGCTTATCGGTGGTGGACTGCATCATCGCGGTGACGCTGGTCGACAGGCGATCGAACGAGCCTTCCAGCTGCTTGCCGTGATCGTCGAGTGCCGCGCGCATGGCCTTTTCGCGCTCGCCCAGCCGGTCGGACGTGGACTGTGTCAATGCGCTGACGTCGGCGGACAGGCGCTCGAAGGCTTGGCGGAACTGCTCGCCCGCAAGGGTCGCGGCGGCGCTCAGGCGCTCCACCTGGGCACGGCTCGCCTGCTCCAGCGCGGCGCTGTCAGCGGCGGTCTTCTCGGCCGCGGTCACCGCCTGGTCGGCGAGGCGCGTCAGCTGCTGGCTCATTTGCTTGGCGCTGCCGCGGATCTGCGCGGCCAGGGTCTCGGTATGGGTGGTGAACTCGCGCTGCGAGGCCTCGGTCGCCTGGATCATGGTCTTGGTCTCATGGCGAGAATTCTCGGTCGCCTCGTCCATGCGTCCGGCAAGCGCCGTCATCTGCTCGCGGAAGCGGCCGACCGCCTGCTCGACATGATCGCCCAGCCGCTCGGCCTGGGTCTCCACCGCGTCGCGCACGCTGGAGCCGTGGTCGAGGATGCGGTCGATCACCGCGGCGATCTCGGTGCGCTTGCTCTCCAGCACCTGGGTGAGCCGCCGCGCGCTCTCCTCGGCCGACGCCTGCAAGGCCGCCGCCTGATCCTTGCCGGTCTGGCTGAGGCCTTCGCGCTGCTGCTCCACCATGCCCGTGATCTCGTTCAGGAGGCGGCGCTGCTCCGCGAGCGTGCTCTCGACCTCCTCGCTGCGGGCGCGCGCGGCCTTGGCGGCGATGTCGATGTCGCTGGCCTGGGAGCGGAACAAGGCGCGCGTGCCGTCCAACGCGGCCGCGGCTTCTTCGGTCGCCAGGCGCAGATCGGTCGCTTGGCGGCGCAACGCCTCGGCGATGGAGTTGATGCGGTGCTCGGCCGATGCATCGGGGAAGGTCAGCTCGGCAAGGCGACTTGCCAGTAGCTCGGTGTGCTCCCTGAGCGCCTGGCCACGCACCACGAAGGCGACCAGCAGCCACAGCAGCAGGAGCGGCGCCGTGATGCCGGCGACCACCAAGCCCAGCTCATGCGGCAACATGCCCGAAAGCGCATCCGATCCGATGAACTCGAAAATGTACCAGACGACACCGATCAGCCAAAGAACGGTGACGACGGCGGCGAGACTCAGGGTTCGCCGGCCGCGAACATTAGTCATGCAATCCTCCCTCATGATCCGGCCCGAGGACTTCCCCCATCCCCGCCGGCCGGACCATCCAATCGATGCTAGGCGGCTTTTCGCTGGCGTCGGATCAAGCCAAGGATCTCCGCTGCCGCCTTTGGTATGTTTGTGCCGGGGCCGAAGATCGCCGCCACCCCGGCATTTTTCAAGAACTCGTAATCCTGCGCCGGGATGACGCCGCCGCACACCACGGCGATGTCCCCCGCGCCCTCTGCCTTCAGCGCCGCGATCAGCTGCGGCACCAGGGTCTTGTGCCCTGCTGCCTGGCTCGAGACACCGATCGCGTGCACGTCGTTCTCGATCGCCTGGCGCGCCGCCTCCTCCGGGGTCTGGAACAGGGGCCCGATGTCGACGTCGAAACCGATGTCGGCGAACGCCGTCGCGATGATCTTGGCGCCGCGATCGTGACCGTCCTGTCCCAGCTTCACCACCAGCAGGCGCGGCCGGCGCCCCTCGGCCTTCAGGAACGACTGGACCTCGTTCTGGATGGTCTGGAAATCCGGATCGTTGCGATAGGCCGCGCCGTAGACGCCGGAGATCGAGCGCACCTCCGCCTTGTGGCGGGAATAGACTTTCTCCAGCGCGCTTGAGACCTCGCCGACCGTCGCCCGTGCCCGCATGGCCGCGATTGCAAGCTCCAGCAGGTTGCCGCTGTTGGTCCGCGCTGCTTCAGTCAGCGCGTCGAGCGCGGCTGTGACGTTCGCAGCATCGCGGCTGGCCTTGATCCGGTTGAGGCGCGCGATCTGCTGCTCGCGCACCTTGCTGTTGTCGATGTCCAGCACCTCGACCTCGGCCTCAAGGCCGGACTGGTATTTGTTGACGCCGACGATCACATCCTCGCCGCGGTCGATGCGGGCTTGGCGGCGCGCGGCGGCTTCCTCGATGCGCAGCTTGGGCATGCCCGATTCGACTGCCTTGGTCATGCCGCCCAGCGCTTCCACTTCGGCGATCAGCTTTTCCGCTTCGACCACCAGCGAATTGGTCAGGCTCTCGACGTAATAGCTGCCGCCCAGCGGATCGATCACGTGCGGCACGCCCGATTCTTCCTGGATGATCAGTTGGGTGTTGCGCGCGATCGCGGCGGAGAACGGCGTCGGCAGGGCAATGGCTTCGTCGAGCGCGTTGGTGTGCAGCGATTGGGTGCCCCCCAGCACGGCGGCCAGCGCCTCGATGGTGGTGCGCACCACGTTGTTGTACGGATCCTGCTCCGTCAGCGAGACGCCGGAGGTCTGGCAATGGGTGCGCAGCGCCGAGCTGTTCGGATCCTTGGGATCGAACTGCTTCATCAGCTTGGCCCACAGATAGCGGGCGGCGCGCAGCTTCGCGATCTCCATGAAGAAGTTCATGCCGATGGCGAAGAAGAAGGACAAACGCGGCGCAAAGTCGTCGACCTTCAGCCCCTTTGACAGCGCCGCACGCACATAGTCGAGCCCGTCGGCCAGGGTGAAGGCGAGCTCCTGTACCGCGGTCGCGCCGGCTTCCTGCATGTGGTAGCCGGAGATCGAGATCGAGTTGAACCTGGGCATGCGCTGCGCCGTGTAGGCGATGATGTCGGCGACGATGCGCATCGAAGGCGTGGGCGGATAGATGTAGGTGTTCCGCACCATGAACTCTTTGAGGATGTCGTTCTGGATGGTGCCGGAGAGCAGCTCCTGCTTCACGCCCTGCTCCTCGCCCGCGACGATGAAGCTGGCCAGCACCGGCAGCACAGCGCCGTTCATGGTCATCGAGACGCTCATCTTGTCGAGCGGGATGCCGTCGAACAGGATCTTCATGTCCTCGACCGAATCGATCGCGACGCCGGCCTTGCCGACATCGCCGACGACGCGCGGATGATCGGAATCGTAGCCG
>DATFDU010000542.1:0-5047 GCA_035251915.1 Dongiaceae bacterium
GATCTGGCACCTCGTCGGGAGCGAGCGGCGCAGTGCCGCGCGGCCGGAACGGCACGCCCCGCCGCTCATGAAGATCGAGGTGGAGCGCCTGCCGGACTACCGATGGCGCGATCTCGGCTTTCTCCAGGCCCGCCGTCGCGACGAAACCGGATACGACGTCTAGGGCGGCAGGCCGCCCTGTGAACGCGTTCACTGTGCTCGCGACCGCAACTGGCTATGTCTCCGGCTCCAGAGGTCATGTTGCGGATCTCGCGTTCCTCGATCGAGGGCCGGCTTTTCGCCCTGTCGGATCGCGTCACCGTGACGCGCTCGAAGGAGGAACACCCGATGGCCGTACTATTCGTTCATCGACTGCCACGCGCTGTCGACGGACCGCGTTCCTGGTGCGCCGCTTTGACCCGTACCTACCTTGGCAGGCCGCTCGCTGCGTTTGCCGCCGAGTTTGGAACGCGCTGCGCGATCAACCATCTCCGATCGCTCGACGATGATCGATTGCGGGATCTGGGACTGGAGCGCGAGGCATCGAGCGCTTCGTCCGCTTCGGCCGTGACTGACGATGCACCTGACTGCCGTTCGAGAACTTCAGCTCTTTTCGTGCGTTGCGATCGTGCCGAGGCCGGCAAGCCAGCGCTGCGCGGATCGGAACCATACCTGCTTTCGGGGTATCAGTTGATCGCGCTGCCGGATGGTGCCGACGCGAATGGACAGCGGCGGCGTTCCGCCGGCCGCGCTTGCGTAGATCGGCGATCCGCAGTCCGGGCAGAACGCCTGGTCGCGGTGGGTGCCGCTTTCGGCCGTGGTCTTGACGTACACCTTCGGCTTGCCCGACCGCAGCTTGAAGCTGCCGCCTTCGGCCGGCACGGCCACGCGGAATGCCGAGCCCGAGAGCGTTTGGCAGTCGGTGCAATGACAGACCAGCACCTTGGCCGGATCGATCTCGGCTTCGTAGGTGATCGCACCGCAATGACACCGCCCGTCGATCTTCATCACGCCCTCCGCACGATTCATCGGATGTAGCTGGCGCCGTTCACGTCGAGCGTCGCGCCGCTCAGGTGGCGGCAGGTGCCGGACGCCAGGAAGGCCGCCAGATTGCCGATGTCGGACGGCGGCACCCACTCTCCCATGGCAAGACCGGCGGTGAACGTCGCCTCGCCGCCGGCCGCCGCGGCCGCCTGCTCCGACATCCGCGTGCGCACGACGCCCGGGGCGATCACATAGGCGAGGATGTTCCTGTTCGCGTAATTGCGCGCGATCGTCTTGGTGGCCGACAGCACGGCGCCCTTCGACGATGCATAGGCGATCAAGGCAGAATTGCCCGGACCGCGCTGCGCCGCCCAGCTCGAGATGGTGATGAGGGTGCCGCCGCCCGCCTGCAGGTAGTGGCGGACCGCCTGACGCATCAGCCGCACCGGCGCCAGCACGTTGACCTTCAGCGCCTCGTCCCACACCTCGTCCCAGACCGACTGCTCGTCCTCGATCCCGCCGGCGATCCGCATGACAGCCGCGTTGTTGACGAGGACGTCGATGCGGCCGCGCCAGGCGAGCGCGTCCTGCCACAGCCGGTCCACCGCATTCGCGTCCTTGAGGTCCGCGCTGATCAGCGTGACCCGCTCCGGCGCGATCGCGGCGGTCGCGCGCTCGGCGCCGGCACGGTCGCTGCCGTAATGCGCGATGAGGTTGGCGCCGGCCGCCCCGACCGCGATCGCGATCTCGGCGCCGATGCCTTTCGAGGCGCCCGTCAGCAATACGGTCTTGCCCGCCAAATCCGCCATCGCCCACCTCGCGCGTCCGGGTTGTTTTTGACAGAAACGTGTATTCTTCTAGAATACACGTTTCTGTCCGTCGGCGCGAAAAAAGCTGGGGAGAGCGACATGGTGATGCGGGAGCAAGGCGGCCATCCCTGGATGGGGAATTCCCTGCCCGCGTTGAAGCAGCAGATGCTGGACGAGATCGGCGCCGACACCATCGAAGCGCTGTTCGAGCAGATCCCGCCGGATCACCGCCTGCGCCAGCCGCTCGACCTGCCGCCCGGCATCAAATCGGAATCGGCCTTGCGCCGGCACCTGACCGACATGCTGTCCAGGAACGAGAGCGCGGACGCCCATCTCACCTTCCTCGGCGCCGGCTGCTGGCCGCATCATGTGCCGGCGGTGGTGGATGAGGTCGTCGGGCGGACCGAGTTCCTGACTCCGGTCTGGGGCTCGGCGCAATCGGATTTCGGGCGCAACCAAGCCTGGTTCGAATATGCCAGCCAGCTCGGCGAGCTGCTGAACATGGAAGTGGTCGGATTGCCGGTCTATTCCTGGGGCTGCGCCATCGGCCACGCCCTGCGCATGGCGTCGCGCCTCACCGGCCGGCACGAGATCGTGATCGCCGAGGTATTCGATCCGGAGCGCCTGTCGGTGGTGGAGAATTATTGCGAACCGACCGACATGCCCAACCACATCAAGATCCGGCGCGTGAAGGTCGATGCCAGATCGGGCCTGATCGATCTTGACGATCTCAAGGTCAAGGTCACGTCCAGGACGGCAGCGGTCTATTTCGAGACTCCCTCCTATCTCGGCTTGTTCGAGACCAACGCCGCCGAGATCGCGCGCATAGCCCGCCAGTATGGTGCGGAAACCATCGTCGGGGTCGATCCGTTGACCCTCGGCATCGTGCGGCCGCCGGCCGATTTCGGCGCCGACATCGTGGTTGGACCGACCCAGCCGCTCGGCGTCCACATGAATTGCGGCGGCGGGGTCGGCGGCTTCATGGCCTCGCGCGACGAGGAGCGCTACGTGCGCGAATACAACGGCTTCCTCATCAGCATCACCGAGACGCAGAAGCCGGGTCAGTTCGGCTTCGGCCTCGCCAGCGTGCACCAGACCTCCTACGGCATGCGCGAGAACGGCAAGGACTGGACCGGAAACTCCGTCTATCTGTGGGCGATCGCGAACGCGGTCTACATGTCGCTGCTGGGGCCGCAGGGCTTCCGCGAGATCGGCGAGCTAATCATCACCCAATCGCACTACGCGGCGCGGCGCCTGGCCGCGATCCCCGGAATTGCGATCCGCTATCCCGGCGGCTTCTTCAAGGAGTTCGTGGTGGATTTCTCCGGCACCGGCAAGACGGTCGCCGCGATCAACAAGAAGCTGCGCAAGCACCGGATCTTCGGCGGCAAGGACCTGACGCCGGAGGGCATGAAGCAATGCGCGCTCTATTGCGTGACGGAAGTGCATTCGACCGAGGACATCGATCGCCTGGCCCAGGCGATCGCGCAGGCGGTGAAGCCATGACCGACAAGACAAACCATCTTCGCGACTACCACGCGCCGGTCTGGGACGAACCGGTGGTCATGCAGCTCGGCTATCCCGGCCGGCGCGGCCAGGTATTCCCGCAACCTTCGCGGGCCGCGACCGACAAGGTTGGCGCGGCGAGCGCGCTGATCCCCAAGGGCCTGGCGCGCACTCTGGCGCCGGCGCTGCCGGAGATGTCCGAGCCGGAGGTGCAGCGCCATTATCTGCATCTGTGCCAGGAAACCCTGGGCATGCTGAACATCAGCCTGTTCGGCACCTGCACCATGAAATACAACGCACGGGTCAGCGAGGCGATCGCCCAGCGCCCGTTCGTCGCGGAGGTGCATCCGCTACAGCCGGACGATTCGATGCAGGGCATCCTGCGGGCGATCCACGAGTTCGACCTTGGCCTGCGCGCGCTCTCCGGCATGGACCAGTTCATCTTCCAGGCCGGCGGCGGCGCGGATGCCGCCTACACCAACTGCGTCGTCACCCGCGCCTATCACAAGTCGCGCGGCGAGCTGAAGCGCCGCAACGAGATCATCACCTCGATCCAGGCGCATCCGTGCAACGCCGCCACCGCCGCGGCCGCCGGCTTCAAGGTCGTGACGCTGAACCTGGAGGAGAGCGGCTATCCCTCGGTCGAGGCGCTGAAGGCGGCGATCTCCAAGCGCACCGCCGCCTTGTTCATCAACAATCCCGACGACATGGGGATCTACAATCCGGACATCAAGGAATGGGTGCGCCTGGTGCATGAGGCCGGCGGCCTCTGCTTCTACGACCACGCCAACTTCAACGGCGTGATGGGCAAGATCAAGGCGCGCGAGCTCGGCTTCGATGCCTGCATGTTCATGCTGCACAAGACCTTTGGCGCGCCGAAGGGCGGCGGCGGCCCCGCCGTCGGCGCCTATGGCTGCTCGGACGCGCTGGCGCCGTTCCTGCCCAAGCCGGTGGTGACGAAGGACGACAAGGGCTACCACCTGGATTACGGCCGCAAGAAGAGCGCCGGCAAGATCCGCGAATTCTTCGGCAACGTGCCGCAGGTGCTGAAGGCCTATGCCTGGCTGCTCTCCATGGGCCGGGACGGCATCGACGAGGCCTCAGGCCTCTCGGTGCTCGCCAACAACTACATGGACCACAAGCTCGCCAAGATTCGCGGCCTCTCGCGCTCCAACCCGGGCATCGGCAAGCATCGCATGGAGATGACGCGCTGGAGCCTCGGCCAGCTCAAGACCGACACCGGCTGCGGCACGGTCGAGGTCGCGAACCGCATGGCCGACTACGGCATCGATCCGTGGTGGATGAGCCACGAGCCCTGGATCGTGCCGGAGCCGTTCACGCCGGAAGCGGGCGAGATGTATTCCAAGGAAGACCTCGACTACTGGATCGCGGTGGTCGCCAAGATCTCCGAGGAGGCCTATGCCGATCCGGAGCTGGTGAAGTCCGCGCCGCACAAGCAGGCGATCGCGCAGATCAAGGGCGACGTTCTCAACGATCCGGCGAAATGGGCCATCACCTGGCGCGCCTATCTGCGCAAGCACGGCAAGGGCGGCGAGGCGCGCGGCAAGACCCACGCCGCCGAGTAAATCCGGGTGCCCCCGTTCCGGCTGGGACTGATCGTCAACCCGGTCGCCGGCATGGGCGGCCGCGTCGGCTTGAAGGGCACCGATGGCTTGTCGGACGCGGCGCGCAGGCTGGGCGCGGAGCCGGTGTCGGAGGCGCGCACGCTGCGCGCCCTGCGGCGGCTCGGCGGCGCGCGCGGCGGCATC